>CAYRAC010000011.1:0-22264 GCA_964422045.1 uncultured Steroidobacteraceae bacterium | reverse complement strand
TGGATGGGCGTGAGGTCGCGCCGGTAGCCGACCACGATGTTGCCCAAGCGTTGCTTCAAATCCGCCAGGCTCTTCGCCAGGCAGAAGATGGCCATCACCTCGGATGCAACCACGATGTCGAAACCATCCTCGCGAGGAAAGCCATTGCCGGGACCGCCCAGCCCCACGGTGATCTGGCGCAAGGCGCGGTCATTCATATCCATGACGCGCTTCCACGCGATGCGCCGAACGTCGAAACCCAGCTCATTGCCATGATGGATGTGATTGTCGATGAGCGCGGAGAGCAGATTGTGCGCGAGCCCGATCGCACTAAAGTCACCGGTAAAGTGCAGGTTGATGTCTTCCATCGGTACGACTTGCGCATAGCCGCCGCCGGCGGCTCCGCCCTTCATGCCGAACACGGGGCCTAAGCTCGGCTCGCGCAGGCAAATCACCGCTTTCTTGCCGATCTTGTTCAGGGCATCGCCGAGACCGACCGTGGTCGTCGTCTTGCCTTCGCCCGCGGGTGTCGGACTCAACGCGGTGACCAGGATGAGCTTGCCATCCGGTTTGCCTTTCAGCGTCTCGATGTAATCGAGCGCGATTTTTGCTTTGTAGTGGCCGTAGTTTTCGATGCTGGCAGCCGGAATCCCTAAGCGCGCGGCGATTTCGCCGATGGGTTTAAGGGTTGCTTGTTGAGCGATGCCGATATCGGAACTCACGATTTCTCCAGTGTTGTCGCGGCCCGGTGCCGCGTTAAGGGACGCCGGGCCGTGTCATCGGCCGACGCATGCGTAGCAAACAAGTATAGCAAACGCGGTGCTCCGCGGCGCGCGCAGCGCCGATGTTTTTAGACCGTCAGAACGATTTTCCCGATGTGATTCGAGGTCTCCATCAGCCGATGCGCCTCGCTCGCCTCGGCCAGCGGAAACGTCGCATGAATCACGGGCCGAACCCGACCGGCCGTGAGCAACGGCCAGACGTTCTTGCGGACCGCGTCGGCAACCTCGGCCTTCTGGGCGACCGTCCTCGAGCGCAAGGTCGAGCCGGTCAGCGTCAAGCGTTTGGTGAGGATCAATCCCATGTTGATTTCCGCCCGCGATCCGCCCAGCAACGAAATCGTCACGACTCGGCCCTCGAGGGCGGCGATCTCCAAATTGCGCGCAACGTAACTGCCGGCCACCATGTCCAAGGTGACATTGACGCCCTTATCCTGGGTGGCCTCGCGCATGACCGCGACGAAGTCCTCGGTGCGGTAATTGATTCCGCGCACCGCGCCCAAGCGTTCGCAGGCGCGCGCCTTGTCGTCCGATCCCGCGGTCGCGAACACGCGTGCACCCCACGCAGAGGCGAGCTGGATTGCCGTGGTGCCAATACCGCTGGTGCCGCCATGGATCAACACGGTGTCGCCGGCCTTGCAGCGGCCGCGATCGAAGAGGTTGGTCCAAACCGTGAAGAAGGTCTCCGGAATGGCTGCCGCTTCGACCATGCTGATCCCCGCGGGCACGGGCAGGCAGAGCGGCGCCGCGGCAATGGCATACGCTGCGTAGCCGCCGCCCGGCAACAGCGCAGTCACCGCATCGCCGATCGACAGCGTCGACACGTGCGGTCCGAGTGCAACCACTTCGCCGGCAATTTCCAGCCCCGGCAAATCGGAGGCACCCGCGGGCGGCGGATAGCGGCCCTGGCGCTGCATCACGTCGGGCCGGTTCACCCCGGCCGCGGCAACGCGCACCAGCACTTCGCCGTCCTTGGGACTCGGCACCGGCCGCTGCGCCGGCCGCAACTGCTCCGGGCCGCCGGGGGCGGCGATCTCGACCACCGTCATTTCGCGAGGTATCGACATGATGACTCCAGCTGAGGCGACTTCACGGCGCCGGCCGCGAATAATACAGGCTCGCACCGCACCCGCGCGCGCCTTTGTCTGTTACGTTTGCGGGATGCGGACCCATGCGGCGCAATTGGCCGGCGATCTCCTGTGGAATTGTTGGCAGACGGGACAGACTCTGGCAAATGGCTTGCCCGAGCAGCTTCGGCCCGTGACCCGGGAGGACGGCTATGCGATTCAAGCGCTGCTCGAGCAGCGCAGCGCGGCGCCGCTCTTCGGCTGGAAAATCGCGGCGACCAGCCGGGCAGGGCAGGCGCACATTCGCGTCGATCAGCCGATGGGCGGTCGAATTCTGGCAGAACGCGTCGTTGCGGAGGGTGCAGAAGTGCCTTTCGGCTCGAACTCGATGCGGGTAGCGGAAGCAGAATTTGCATTTCGCATGGGCCGCACCTTGGAACCCCGCGACACGTTGTATTCACTTCCCGAAGTCATGAGTGCCGTGGCGACACTGCACCCGGCGATCGAGATTCCGGATTCGCGTTTCCTGGATTTCGTCGGCGCCGGCGCCGCGCAGCTGATTGCCGACAATGCGTGCGCTCATTATTTCGTTCTCGGGAGCGCTGCGCCCGAGGGCTGGCGCGTCCTCGATCTCGCCGCGCATGTCGTCAACGCCAGAACGGCGACGCTCGAACGCACGGGCAGCGGGGCGGCCGTGCTCGGCGATCCGCGCGCCGCGCTGGCGTGGCTCGCCAATGAATTGTCGGGGCTCGGTATCAAGCTTGCCGCCGGTCAGGTCGTGACCACGGGCACGTGCACCTCGCCGCTGCCGATCGCCCCCGGGGATGAGGTGGTGAACGACATGGGAATACTCGGACGCGTTGCGGCGCGTTTCAGCCGCGACTAAGCCTTAGTCCGCCATGTTCATCCGCCAGCTCGAATATCTCGTCACTCTCGCCCGCGAAAAGCACTTCGCCAAGGCGGCCGAAGCTTGCCATGTCTCGCAGCCGGCATTGTCATCGGCGATACGCAGCTTGGAGAAGGAACTCGGCCTCATGATCGTGCAGCGTGGACGTCGCTATGTGGGGCTCACGAGCGAAGGCGAGCGAGTCCTCACTTGGGCGCGGCAGACCCTGGCGTCGTTGGCCCACATGCGCGAGGATGCATCCAGCGCGAAATCGAGCATGACGGGAACGCTCAGGGTGGGCGCAATCCCGACCACCATGACCGTCGCCGCGTTCGTGACCGGACCGTGTCTTGCCGCGTATCCCAACATGCGTTTCACACTGTCGTCCCTGACCGCCGATGCCATCGTCGATCAGCTGGATCGTTTCGAACTCGATGTCGGTCTTACCTACCTCGACGACACGGTTTTCGGAGGGTTCGAGAAACTGCATCTATTCGACGAGCGTTACGTGCTGCTCGCAGATCGGAAAGTCGCGCTCGAGCCCACGCTGAGCTGGGAGCAGGCGGCGCGGCTGCGGCTGTGCCAGTTGAGCGGCAAGATGCGCAACCGACAGGTGATCGACGCCGCTTTCCGGCGCGCCGGGGTACAGCCCGCGGTGGTCCTCGAGACCGATTCGTTGTTCGCGCTATACGCCCACGTCAGCGAAGCCGGGCTGTTCAGCATCGTGCCGCACAGCTTGCTGAACTTCTTCGACCTGAAGAACCGGGTGCAGGCGCGGCCGGTGTTGCCGCAGCTGACCCGCGCCATCGGGTTGATTGCCCGCAATCAGCCGGCACTTGCGCCCCTGACGGGCGCGTTGTGGGGGATCGCGCGCCGGCTCAATCTGCAGGCAAGGTTCGATCTGGCATTGGCTTGATTTGCCGCGGGCAGTGTGGCGGCGCTCGATCGGCAAGCGCGCAGCTGCGCCGCAGGCTGGTTCCCGCTAGAATGCGCGGCAATGACGACGGCCTATATCACGCATCCCGATTGCCTGCGCCACGAGATGGGCGGCGGGCACCCGGAGTGTCCCGCTCGGCTGACTGCGATCAACGAGCAACTGCGCACCTCGGGCATGATCGAGGACCTGCGCTGCCTGGAGGCGCCATTGGCGCATGGCGAGGATCTGAAACGCGTCCACCGGGCAGCCTATGTAGATTTGATATTCGAAAATGCACCGACCGAAGGGTACGTGCAGCTCGACCCGGACACGGCGATGAATGCATTCAGCTTGGGCGCGGCGCGCCGCGCCGCCGGGGCAGGAGTGTTGGCGGTCGATGAAGTGACGGCCGGACGCGCGGCGAACGCCTTCTGCGCAGTTCGACCTTGCGGGCACCACGCGACCCAGGTGCGATCGATGGGTTTTTGCATCTTCAACAATATTGCCGTGGCGGCGGCCTATGCGCTCGACAAGAAAGGACTCGAACGCGTGGCCATCATCGACTTCGACGTGCATCACGGCAACGGCACCGAGGACATGTTCAGCGCGCCGCAATGGCAGGGTCGAGTCTTGATGGCGAGCTTCTTCCAGCACCCGTTCTATCCGTACAGCGGCACGGCCAGTCCTGCGCCCAACATGATCAATGTGCCGCTGGCCGAAGGCAGCGACGGCGCCGCCGCAAAACGCGCCATCGAAACGCAATGGCTGCCGGCTCTGGATAAGTTCAAGCCGCAAATGATTTTCGTCTCCGCGGGATTCGACGCACATCGCGACGATTTGCTGGGCGGCATGGCGCTGGTCGAAGCCGATTACGAGTGGATGACCCGCGAGCTCATGGCCTTGGCGGCACGGCATTCTGAGAGGCGTATCGTCTCGATGCTCGAGGGCGGTTACAACCTCTCGGCCCTCGCCCGCAGCGTCGTGGCACATGTCAAGACGCTGGCGGAGGCGGCCTGACCGCGCTCAAATAAAATGTCGCGCCACGGATTCTGCCACGCAAACCGGTTTTGATTGACCCTCGCGCTCCGCGGTGACCTCGACGATGAGCTGCGCGCCGCCCGGGATGTTCTCGAAGCTTTTGAGTTTGAAGTGTCCGCGCAACCGGCTGCCCGCGGGTAGCGGCGACGGGAAGCGCACCCGGTCGAGGCCATAGTTGACGGTCATGCGCACGTCGGCGACCTCGAACGCCGTGGCCCGCAGGGTGGGTATCAAGCTCAGCGTCAAGAACCCGTGCGCCACCGTCGTGCCGAAGGGTCCGGCCGCCGCCCGCACCGGATCGACGTGAATCCACTGCTCATCACCGGTCGCGGCGGCAAATTGATCGATGCGAGCTTGATCGACGCTGAGCCATTCGCTGCTCCCTAAAACCTGGCCAACGAGCGACTGCAATTCGGATAATTTTGGGTAGGTGTTCATGGCGGCCTCCGGCGTTATCTTCGCATATGGAAAACCCCGAACTCGGACCCATATCGGACGGATCGAGCGATCAGCGAGGGCGGTGCGGTGAAAAAAGCGGTAGTAGGCATTTATCCGGGCCCCAAGGGGCACTGGGTGGGCGACGGATTTCCGGTGCGCAGCCTGTTTACATATGATGGTCTAGGCCAGCGCCTAAGCCCCTTCTTGCTGCTGGATTATGCGGGCCCAGCCGAGTTCCCAGCGGCGGCGCGCCCGCGCGGCGTGGGCGAGCACCCGCATCGGGGCTTCGAAACAGTAACTATCGTCTATCAGGGAGAGGTCGCGCACCGCGACTCTGTGGGAAATGCCGGATTGATCGGTCCTGGAGATGTGCAGTGGATGACCGCGGCATCGGGAATCTTGCACGAAGAGTTTCATTCTCCCGCTTTCACGCGCAGCGGCGGCGCCTTGGAGATGGTGCAGCTCTGGGTCAATCTGCCGGCCGAGCACAAGATGTCGGCACCCCGGTATCAAACCATCCGCGACGCGCAAATTCCGCGCGTCGAGCTTCCCGCCGGTGCCGGATCGGTTCGTGTAATCGCCGGCAGCCTCGACGCTGAGGCCGGTCCCGCCGCCACGTTCAGTGCGCTCAATGTTTGGGACGTACGCTTGCGCTCGCAGCGCAAGGCGTCGCTGCCGGTGCCGACGGGCCACATCGCAGCCATTGCCGTGTTGCGCGGCTCGATTGCCGTCAACGGTTCAAGCCGGGCGGGCGATGCCGAACTGGTGGTGCTGGACGCCGCCGGCGGCGAGATTGAGATCGAAGCCGACACGGACAGTACGCTGTTGCTGCTCTCCGGGGTGCCGATCGGCGAACCCATCGTTGGCTACGGCCCATTCGTGATGAACACGCGCCAGGAAATTGAAACCGCGATGCGCGATTTTCAAAGCGGCAAGTTCGGCCGTATGCCGGTGAGCGCAACACGCTAGAACCTCCAGCAGGCGAATCACGCGCGTGGGTGAGAACGGGAACGCAATGCAATCGACCTTGAGCCAACGCAAGCTCGGCCCCTTCGCCGTCTCCTCGATCGGTCTCGGCTGCATGAACTTGAGTCATGCCTACGGTGTGCCGCCGTCGCCGCAAGCTGCGGCGCGCATCCTGATTCGCGCCCTGGACTCGGGTGTGACGCACTTCGACACGGCGGCGTTGTACGGTTTTGGCGCGAACGAGGAATTGCTCGGGCGCACGCTCTCGCCGTTTCGGTCGCGATTCACCCTGGCGAGCAAGTGCGGCATCCAAGGCGTGAGCTCGGAGGCTGGCGTGCGCCGCGTCATCGACGGCCGTGCACAAACCCTCAAACAAACTTGCGAGGATAGTTTGCGGCGCCTGAAGACCGAGGTCATCGATCTTTACTATTTGCATCGTTGGCAGAAGAGCGTTCCCATCGAGGAGAGCGTGGGCGCGCTCGGGGAATTGGTGCGCGCGGGGAAGATTCGCGCCATCGGCCTGTCCGAGGTGTCGGCGGCGACGCTCGAGCGTGCGCATGCGGTACATCCGATCGCGGCGGTACAAAGCGAATATTCGCTGTGCACACGCAACCCCGAAAGTGCCGTGATCGAGGCCTGCCGGCGCATCGGCGCGACATTCGTCGCCTTCAGTCCGTTGGCGCGGGGATTTCTCGCCGGCGCGGTGCGCGACGTCGCCACCTTGGCGGCCAAGGACCTGCGGCGCACGATGCCGCGATTCGAGGCGGCGGCAAACGCTGCGAATCTGCGTTTGTTGGAAGATTTCGCGGGACTCGCGCTCGGCGCGCAGGCCTCCATGGCGCAATTGGCGCTCGCTTGGGTGCTGACTCGCGGCGCGCACGTGGTGGCGATCCCAGGCACAACCTCCGAGGCACATTTGCTGGAGAATCTTCAGGCCGCGGGGTTGCAGCTCGAGCCCGAGGTCGTCGCGCGAGCGGACGCGCTCATCAATCGACACACGATCGCCGGCGACCGCTATAACGCCGCCACTCAGGCCGAGATCGATACCGAGAATTTTTGACTTCGTTACTATTCCACCATGATTTCGCGACGCGATCTTTTGAAGGTTTCGGGCCTCGTCGGACTGACCTCATCATTCACCGAGATGGCGCGCGGTTTGAATGTTCGCGCGGCGGATGCGCCGGATTACACCATCGACATTGCGCCCCTGAGCATCGAGCTATCCCCGCGCCATAAATTGACAACCACCGCGTACAACGGCCAGGTCCCGGGTCCGCTGTTGCGCTTCAAGGAGAATCAACCGATCAAGATCGACGTGTTCAATCGCACCGATCGTCCCGAGGTGGTGCACTGGCACGGTCTCGACACCCCGCCCGAGGCCGATGGCGCCGTGGAGGAAGGCACGCTGCCAATCGCGCCGAATTCGAGCGCGCGTTATACATTTACTCCACGTCCGTCAGGGTTTCGCTGGTATCACACCCACACCATGGCGATGAATGATTTCACGCGTGCGCAATACAGCGGCCAACACGGCTTCTTGATGATCGAGCCGCGCCAAAATTCAGCGCCTTACGATCAGGAGTTCTTTCTTGCTCTGCACGACTGGCAGGGCTATTTGCTCGCGAGCGACGACGGGGCCATGAACCCGAGCTATGCGGTGAGCACCATCAACGGCAAAGCCATGGGCTCGGGCGAACCGCTGCGGGTCAAACAGGGGCAGCGGATCTTGCTGCATGTTCTCAACTCGAGTCCAACTGAAGTGCATTGGATCGCCTTGTCGGGGCACAGTTTTCGCGTCGTGGCTCTCGATGGCAATCCGGTTTCCAATCCGAAAACGGTACCGATGTTGCGCCTGGCACCCGCCGAGCGGGTGTGCGCCCTGGTGGAGATGGACAATCCTGGCGTTTGGGTGCTGGGCGAGGTGCGTAAGCACGTCCAAGCACTCGGTATGGCGATCGCTGTCGAGTACGCAGGCAAAAAAGCCAATCCGCAGTGGCAGCAGCCAGCTGAGCTCATCTGGAACTACGAACAATTCGCGGGCTCGGACCTCGGCGCAGCCGCGGTGGAACCTGCGACCCTCATTCCGCTGGTGTTCGAATCTACGTTCCAAGGTCATGGCGCCATGGAGAAATGGACCATCAATGGCGCCTCCTATCCGAACGCTCGAGTGGCGCCGCTTGTCCAGGGGCGGCGCTACCGCTTGCAATTCATCAATAAGAGCGTCGATGACCATCCGCTGCATCTACACCGGCATAGTTTCGAGTTGCGGCGCTTGCGGGCGCCATTGAGCAGCGCTGCAGGGGCGGCACCGAACGATATTCGAGGCATCGTCAAAGATGTCGTGCTGGTCGACGCGCAGACGCGTGCCGAAGTCGAGTTCACGGCGAACAATCCGGGTGCTTCGCTGTTTCACTGTCATCAGCAAAACCACATGGATTTGGGCTTTATGATGCTCTTCACCTATGCCTGAGCGATCTTTCTCCACGCGCTTTTTGTTTTATGCAATTGACCTGCTGGCGGTCGCGCCATGCGTTGCCCAAGCACAAACGAACTACGAGATTCAGGTCTACGGCGCCGAGACTGTCGCCCCTGAGACCTTGATGGTCGAACTGCATTCGAATTTCACGGTTGATGGCCAAAAGTACCTCATGGACGGTGTTTATCCGACGAATCATCAGGAGCACGAGACGCTCGAACTCACGCAGGGCATCAATGACTGGTCCGAGGTCGGATTCTATATTTTCACGAGCGAGCAGGATGGACACGGCGTGCAGTGGGTCGGCGATCACATTCGTCCGCGCATACGGGTCCCGGACTCATGGGGCTGGCCCGTGGGTGTGAGTCTTTCAACTGAAATTGGCTTTCAACGCTCTGCTTACTCGACCGACACCTGGACGTGGGAGATCCGTCCCATCATAGACAAGAGCATTGGACGCTGGTATTTCGCCATCAATCCGGCCTTGGAGCGCACTTTGCATGGCCCGGACGTCAATCAAGGTCTCGGTTTCGCACCGAGCGCCAAGGTTAGTTATGATTTCACTCGCGTCGTCAGCGCCGGCGTCGAGTGGTATGCCGACTACGGTGCCATCGGCAACATCGCCCCGTTACACGATCAGCAACAGCAAGTCTTCGTTGTCACCGACCTCAATGTGTCACCCCTCTGGGAGATCAACATCGGCATTGGCATCGGTGCCACCGGTTCTACCGATCATTTGATCGTAAAAGCCATCCTCGGTCGGCGATTCGACTGGGGCCGGCATGCGCCAACCGATTGAAGCGCCACAGCTTGCGCGCAGGATTCGCAATACGTGAATCGATCCGCAATCTTACGTTGGTCGCCGCCACCCCCGGTGCTATGCTTGGCGCCAAGGCGGTTGCAGCATTGAAGAAGACGGCTGGCGGTATTTTCGAATCACGGCATCGCCGCGAGGCGAAGGCTGGCGCCGGCTTGGCGCTGATCGGCCTGCTGGCGCTGTGCCCCGCATGGGCCGACGATACCGCTGCGCCGGCCGCGCCGGCGGCAACTTCCGGCTCCGAGGCCATCGAAGAGCTCGCGGAACTCATGGTCGAGGCACCCGAGCCGCGTTACGTTTCGCCGACGCGACGCGATCAAATCGGTCGGATCTGGGCGCCGGTCATGATCAACGGCCGCGGGCCGTTTCGCCTGGTGCTCGACACCGGCGCGAGTCACAGCGCGGTCACCTCGCTGGTGGCGCTGGCGCTCGGAATTCCGATGGACCAATCGCCGCCGGTCATCTTGCGCGGAGTCACCGGCTCGGCCACGGTGCCGACCATCCACGTCGATACGTTGACCGTCGGCGATCTGTCGGTGGACTCGCCGATGTTGCCCATCGTGCCGGATGCGCTCGGCGGCGCGCAGGGCATCCTCGGATCCGAAGGACTGGCAGGAAAACGGATTTTCATCGATTTTCGCCACGACAAGATCCAGATCACCTTTTCGCGAAACGAGAGATCGACGCGCGATTTCGTCGACATCCCGTTTCGCGCGATACGCAATACATTGGTGGTGGTGAACGCGACGATCGGCGATGTACACACCAAGGCCATCATCGATACCGGTGGCCAGGCGACCATCGCGAATTTAGCGTTGCGGGATGCGCTGGCCCGCAATGGCGGACCCCTGCACGGCAAAGCGGATCAAATCATCGGCGCGACCAAGGACATTCAGGATGGCGTGATCATGGCCATGCCGGCGATAGAATTCGGCTCGATTCAGATTCGCGACAGCGGGGTTACCTTCGCCGACATGTATATTTTCAAGCAGTGGAAGCTCGAGAAGGAACCGGCGATATTGATCGGCATGGATGCTTTGGGATTGCTCGATACGCTGGTCATCGATTATCGCCGCCATGAACTGCAAATGCGCATGCCAAGGGGAGCGGGCTAAGGTCCGAAAGCACGCATGATCAACAAGCCGATAATCGGAGTGGCCGCCGCGGTCGTCATCGCCGCGGCGGGTACCTGGTACTACCTGCACGCACGCCACGCGGCGCTGCCTGCCGCACCGGCGGCAGTGCAGCTGCCGGTGCCCGTGCCGCCGGTTGAAGATGCGATTCAACATCCATTGGCGGCGGCGGAGGACTCGGCCGTCAAGGCGCCGCTGCCGGCGCTGAACGACAGCGATGCGGCCTTGAGCGAGGCATTGCGAGGGGTCATTGGGCCGAGCGCGCTGCAGGATTTCTTGCTGCCGGAAAACATCATCCGCCACATCGTTGTCACAATCGACAATTTGCCGCGGCCGAAGGCGGCGGTTGCGAAACGGCCGACCAGTGCGGTCGGCGGCACGTTCGTGGTCGACGGCGATGAGCTGCGAGCCAAGCTCGATCCACAGAACTTCGCGCGCTATCAGCCGATGGTGGCCGTGATCAGCAAACTCGACATGCATCAGCTGGTGGGCGTTTACGGGCATTTCTACCCGCTTTTTCAGCAATCCTATCAAGACCTCGGCTATCCGAACGGCTACTTCAACGATCGTCTGGTGCAAGTGATCGACAACTTGTTGGCGACGCCTGCGCCCGCCGAACCGATCGAGTTGCTGCGGCCGAACGTCATGTATACTTTTGCCGATCCGAAACTCGAGTCGCTGTCGGCCGGGCAGAAGATCCTGATCAGGATGGGTCCGGACAATGCGGCCGCAATAAAAATTAAACTCAAAGAGCTGCGAGCTGCGGTTACCGCCACCCCGCCAAAGCGATAAACTGCCTCGGCCGGCAGGACTAATTCAAGACGCGAGATCCCATGGCTGGCGTAAACCCGCCCCGCTCGCTGCGTGCGATGCCGAGGCGCGGGTGTCGCTTTACGGGGACAGGACGCGTTACAAACGCTTCATTGAAGTAGTCGTTTCTCAGAGTGTGACGTTATATGTTCTATCGACGGCTAACTGTTAAGTACGCTGGCGCACAACACCACACACACTCGGCGGGTACTCAATGAAAACATCGGTCAAGAATTCGAAACACACCTTGATGAGCGCGGGCCTCGTGCTGTCATTGTCGGCAGTCGCGATCAGCGGTTGCGTGGTCGCGACCGCGCCGCCGCCGCCGCCGCGGCGCGTGTATGTGGCGCCGCCGCCGCCGCCGCCCCCGCCTCCGCCCGTGGTGTACGCCGAGCCGGCGGTCGACGTCGAGGTTCGAGCCAGCGAAGCGCCGCCGCCCTTACCGGATTACGATCAACCGCCCTGCCCGGAAGATGGATATCTGTGGACCCCCGGCTACTGGGCCTGGGGCGGCGGGGGATATTACTGGGTGCCGGGCACCTGGGTGCAGCCGCCGCGAGTCGGCGTGCTCTGGACCCCCGGCTACTGGGGCTTCATCGGCGGTGTTTACGCATTCCACGCCGGTTACTGGGGTCCTCACATCGGCTTTTACGGCGGCGTGAACTACGGATTTGGCTACGTGGGCGTCGGCTTTGCCGGCGGACACTGGGCGGGCAATTCCTTCGCCTACAACCAGAGCGTCACCAACGTCAACGTCACCAATATCCACAATACCTACAACGAAACCGTCATCAACAATGTCACCGTCAACAAGGTGAGCTATAACGGCGGTGCCGGCGGCGTTGCCGCGGTACCGACCGCGCAAGAAAAAGCCGCCGCGACCGAGCCGCACGCGGCGCCCACCCCGATGCAGCGCCAGCACGTGCAGCAAGCGGCCGCAAATCCGGCATTGGCCGCCAAGGCCAACGGCGGACATCCCGCGATCGCCGCCACGCCGCGACCCGCGGCGTTCAACGCGCCGGGAGTCGTGGGTGCGCGTGGCGCTGCAATGAGCCCGCGCGTCGCCGCGGCACAGACCAATCCCGGCCAGACGAATGCGGCCGCGCATCCGCAGGCGGTCCCGCCCAAGGCTCCGCCGCCGGCTGGCAAAGCGCCGCCGAAGCAGCAACAGCATCCGAAGCCGCCGAAGACGGAAAAGCACGGGAACGAAACGCCTCGATAGACCCCGCGCGCGAGTCGGACATTGTCCGACTCGCGCCGCGCTACGGCGTGGCGCCGCTCACGACCGGCAATTCGACAAAACTCGCGTTCGCAGCACCGTCGAATATCTTGATGGTCGCCTTCTTGTAGTCGGCCGGCTTCGCGTAGAAAATATTGTCGACATAGCTCTGCGGGTTGCGGTCGTAGAGCGGGAACCAACTCGATTGCACCTGTACCATGATGCGATGTCCGGGTAGGAATACATGGTTCGCGGTCGGCAGCGCGAAGCGATACACCTGTTTTTGATCCGCCGGGATGGGCTTCGGGTTGCTCAACGATTCGCGATAGCGCCCGCGCAGGATGTCGGCTGACACCATCAGTTGGTATCCGCCCATTTTCGGTTCGCGCCCCACCTCCTCCGGATACACATCGATCAATTTCACCACGAAGTCGCCGTCGGTTCCGGAGGTCGAGGCGATCAGATTGGCGATCGGTTCACCGCTGATCTTGAGCGGTTGTTTGAGCGGCGGCGTGGCGAAACTCAAGACATCGGTTCGCGACGCGACATGCCGTTGATCGCTCACCAGCCAGGTTTGCCAGCTGGTCTCGCCCTCATCCCCGGCAATGTGAATGGGACGGGGCAGATACGGCACCGGCTTGGCAGGATCCGAGACATAGGATTCGAAGTCGGCGGCCGCAGCGCCCGCGGCGCCGAACTTGAGAGTCCCGCCCGCTTGCAGGTACAGAGGTTGATGCTCGACCGCGCAACCGCCGCTGCAACCGCTCGGCCAGGTGGTGAGCGCCAACCAGCGATTGGTGCCGGTCTCGAAGGCGGTTACCGGCGTTATCTGCACGGGCGTGGGTTCATCCTTGAGATAATGGTCCAAGAACGGGCGCAGCACGTGCAGCCGGAAATACTGCGCCGTGTCGCTGCCGAAGCGGATCGCGCCGAGCGCGCTGCCATCGAGCCGCTGCTGATGGTGGAACCACGGCCCGATGACCAGATAAAGATCCGGATTTTGCGGCTGCTGCGCCTTGAGCGCCTTGTATAGCGCAATATTGCCGTAGATGTCCTCCTGATCCCACAGGCTGTGCACCAGCATCGTGGGTACCGTGACGCCTTGTTTGGCGAGAATCTTGTCCAGGGCTTGCTGCTGCCAGAAGGCGTCGTACGCAGGGTGGTTCATGACCTTGTCGGTGAAGCCCACTTGTTCGAGGCCATGCAGGCGCGCCATGTCGCTCGCCGAGCCGACGCTCAACCAGGCGTCGTAGTCGTCGTAGTGGTCGGTCCACCACGACAGCTCGCTGGCGCGCGTGGATTCCTGACCATGGAAATAGGTGAGGCTGTCCTGTCGAAACGCGCCGTTGTGGAACCAGTCATCGCCGCGCCAGCCATCGACCATGGCGTTGATCGGTACCGAGGCGCGCAGCGCCGGATGGGGATTCACCAGCGCCATCAGGGAGGTGAACCCGTCGTAGGAGATTCCAAGAATGCCGACCTTGCCGTTGGTTTCGGGGATGTTCTTGACCAACCAATCGATGGTGTCGTAGGTGTCGGTCGAGTGGTCCACGGCGGTCGGGTTCAGCGGCCCGCGCAGCGGACGGGTCATGACGTAATCGCCTTCCGAACCATGCTTGCCGCGCACATCCTGCATCACGCGGATGTAGCCGCCGTTGACCACCGCGTCATCGGCAACATCGCTGCTGTCGATCAGGGCCGCCAAGTGCGCGCTGCTGTTCTTGATGAGGCGCTCGCTGGCACCGTAGGGAGTGCGCGTCAGCAGAATCGGCGCGCGCCGTGCGCCGCGCGGGATGAGAATCACGGTTTCGAGCTTGACGCCGTCGCGCATCGGGATCATGACCTCCCGTTTCACGTAGTCGAAGCTGTCCACCCGCGGCACGAACTGCGCCGGGGTTTCGCTCGGCAGCGTCTGCGCGGCGCTGGCCAGCGTCTTGAGCAGAAAACCGGCGATTACCACCAGGCCGACGCAGCGGCGCGTAAGGTTGGTCGACATCGTTGCACTCCGGAGAATTGCTGGCGGCGGAGTGTGCGGCATCAGGCGGTGCTCTGCAACGGCGACCCGGAGGTCGACGGGGGCCCAAGCGGAGGCCGCCAGTCGAGAACTAATCATTCGTGCTCAACATATTGCTCGGCCAACCGTTAACCGCTCTGCTTGCGGCAGCGGGCGACTCGGGGGCATGATCCGAAGGCACGGGGCTGTTCGACCGGGGTCAATTGCTCGAGTTGGCGGATGGAGGGGCTGGCAAATGAATAACTTATCATTCTCGGTTGCGGACGGCGTTGCAACTCTGTCGCTGCAGCGCTCGGCGCAGTGCAACGCCATCGACATCACGATCATTCGCGCGATGCACCTGGCGCTCGATCAAATACAAAAAGGCGAGGGCGGCGCCCGCGCGGTGGTCATCACCGGCAGCCCCGAGGTATTTTGCAGCGGCTTGGACCTGCATTCGATCGATCTGAAAACGCACGAGGCGCGGCAGCGGGCGCATTTCGAAATGCGCCGCTTCATGGACCCATTGATCCTGCGTTTGAGCGGCTTTCGCTTTCCCATCGTGGCTGCGGTGAACGGCGCCGCGGTGGGTGCCGGCATGAGCCTCGCGCTCGCCAGCGACATCATCATCGCCGCGGAGGATGCCTATTTCCTGCCCTCGTTCGCGCGGCTTGGGCTCGTGCCCGATGCCGGGATCACTTTTCATCTCGCGCGGCGCATCGGTGTCGGCCGCTCGCTGTCCTCGTTGATGCTGGCCGAACGCATCGATGCGAAGACGGCGCTCGAATGGGGCCTTGCTTATGCGGTTGTGCCGGCCGCGGACGTGGTCGCGCGCGCGCAGGCGGTGGCACGCAAGCTCGCCGCGGGTCCATGCGCGGTACTCGGCCAGATTCGTACCCTGCACGCCTCGACCTTCGATAATTCGCTGCAAGAACAACTGCGCGCCGAACGCAGTGCGCAGGAAATGACCTTGGAGACAAAGGACTGCATCGAGGGTGTACGCGCCTTCTTCGAGAAGCGCGAGCCGAATTTTTTGGAACATTAGCGAGCCGCGCACACCCTCAGGGTTTGCGAGTGATGGCGATGCGCACGGCCGCGAGCGGCGCATGATCGTCGAAAGCTTGGGTTTTCGGGTCATCCGGAATCCCGAGGCGCGACCAAAGCACCGGCAGATCAGGCATCAGCGGCGTCTCCTTGGAATCTCGATACAGTTCTTGCAGGACTTTCGTGCCCGTTGCGGCATCGCCGATGCGCAGCACTTCGTCGATGTCGCGAGCGTTGCGATAACCGCCGGTCTGTTTCAATATGGCTTGCAGCGCGGTTTGCAGTCCGATGCGATTGCCGGTTTGTTCGCGAATTTTCACATCGGCCTGCAAGCAGAACAGGGCGCCGCCCCAGTAGGTCCGTCCCCAGGTATGCGTTTGATCCATGCCGCCCTCGCCTGCATGCGGCAGGCCGAGCGGCATGGAATGCCGGGACTCCGCCCAAACATCGGCGATCTCGCGATTGCCGGATTGGGCGCGCGCAATACCTTCGACATAGGTCGCCAGGCCCTCCGCGAGCCAATCATGTCCCCGACCGAGTTCGGGCAGAGCGAGGTGCACCATCTCGTGCACCAAGACCCAGTCCGCGGCAAGCTCCGCGGCCGTCGAGTCGCGCCCCACGCTCACCTGGATCATCAACCCCGAATCGTTGGTGGTGCGGCCGCCGCGCACGCCGCTGCCGGGCTCGACACGGACCTTGAGTGCCACGAGCGGCGCCGGAAAACGCGTGTAGTAACCGGCCACGATGCGCGCCGATCGCAATATCCACTCCTGCACCAGGGTCTGCGAGATCGCCCGCGGCTCGTCGATCGATACGCACAGAGTCGAATCCTGCACGCGCAACGCGGCGGCGCTGCGAGCTTCGCAGCTTACGGGCGACGCCGCGTCCGCAGCGCCCGCGCGCGCGCTGCACGCGAGCAGCATCAGAGCGGCTACGCCGAGGGTTCGGGATGCACGCATTGCTTTACACTGCGAATGTCGGAAGCTCCGGTACGGCAGCAGCCGCCGATCAAGCGTGCGCCTGCGGCGTACCAAATGCGAGCCTGGTCGCCGAACTCGCCCGCAGCGCGTCGGCCGCTCCAGCGTTTGGCCGCGGCTGCATAGTGCTCGCCGGAATTCGGGTAAGCAACGAGCGGCTTGGACGTTGCGGCGCGCATGCGCCCGAGCAGCGATGCGACGTATTGCGGCGGGGTGCAATTCACGCCGAGCGCGACGATCTGAGCATACTCTTGCAGCTGCGCCGCGCACGCGCCGATCGGCTCGCCCGCGCAATTGTGCGCGCCGTCCTGGCATGAAAAACTCAGCCACGCGCAAACGCCCGGAAATTCTTGCAGCAATTGCGCCAACACCCGCGCTTCGCGCAGACACGGAATGGTTTCGAATGCCAGGAGATCGGCGCCCGCGCCGGCGAGCACGGCGAGCCGCGGCCGATGAAAATCCGCCAAAGCGGCAGCATCGAGCGCGTAGTGCCCACGGTATTCGGAACCGTCCGCCAGCATCGCGCCGTAGGGCCCGACCGACGCGGCGATGAGCGGCCGGGAGCGGGCGATGCGGTTCTGCGCAACCGCCCAAAACTCATCGCGCGCGGCGACCGCCAACGCGATCGCATCGCACAGCAGCTGGCGGGCGGCGTCCCGCCCGATGCCGCGGCGCGCCAAGGTTTCGAAGGTTGCCTGATAGGTCGCGGTGGTGGCGACATCGGCGCCGGCGCGAAAGTAGTCCGCGTGCACGTCCTTGATCAGCCGCGGGCATTCGAGCAGGCACTTTGCGGACCAAAGTGGATCGTCCAAATCGGCGCCGCGACGCTCCAATTCGGTTGCCAATGCGCCGTCCAGCACCAGCAAAGGATGCAACGCAAGGAAAGCGGCGATCGGATCGCGCAGGATTGTTCGCGAAAGAGTCAATTTACGCTCATACTCTGCGGGCTCTCACCCATGCAACGGTAAGGGACGCTATGCTCACCGCGCAAACCATCATGAATCGGCATTCCGATATCTTTACATTTTTGCACGGTGACCTGGCGATCGGCGCGAGCAATTGCCACATCCCGGAAGAGGCGCTGGTGGGCAGCCTCGTGTACGTGAGCGACGCCGGGCAGCTGGCGGAAGCGCGGCGCCACAAGCCGTCGATACTGATCGTTGCCGCGAAAATGGCCGGCTGCACGGATGCTCTGTTGGATGCCGACAGCTGCTGCTTTTCGGTGCAGAGCATATCGATGGGAATGGCGGTGCTGCTCAAGTACTTCGACCGCAAATGTTATCGTTTCACGCAGTGGGGCGAACGTCATCCGACCACGGTGGTGCATCCCGATGCCGTGATCGGCGAACGCAGTTTCCTCGGCCCGTATTGCGTGATCGGAGCGCATGCCCGTATCGGCAACGACTGCCTGATCGGTGCACACGTAGTGGTCGAAAACGACGCCCGAGTCGGCGCGAGAACCGTACTGCACCCGCATGTTTTCGTCGGCGCCGGCTGCGAAGTGGGCGATGACTGCGAGATTCATCCGCATACCAGCATCGGCAGCGACGGATTCGGCTACGCCGTCGATCCGGACGGCAGGCCGCGAAAAATCTCGCACTTGGGCAACGTCAAAATCGGCAACGGCGTCGAGATCGGCAGCAACTGCGCGGTCGACCGTGCCACCCTGACGTCGACCTACATTCGATCGGGTACCAAGCTCGACAACATTTGTCATATTGCGCACAACTGCGACCTGGGCGAGAACGGTTTTTTTACGGCGGGCTTCATGATGGGAGGTTCGACCAAGATCGGCCGGCACTTCGTCACCGGCGGCAATTCCGTGGTCACCGCGCATATTACGCTCGGCGATAACGTGATACTGGCCGGCCGATCCTCGGTCACCTGCGATGTCCCCGATGCGGGTTCGTACGGCGGCTATCCCTTGCAACCGCTGAAGGAGGCGATGAAGACCGCGGTCAACATCAGCCACCTCAACGAGATTCGCAAGAACCTGAATCGAGTGATGAGGCACCTGCATCTTCTCGACAAGGCTCCCGCCGACAGTCCCGACGCTTGAGGCAGAGCCGCCACACGATCGCCATGCCGATCGCGGTGCTGATTGCTGCCATGTGTTGCTTCCAGCTCGGCGCCGTATTCGCCAAGGGGTTGTTTCCGCTGGTTGGTGCCGCCGGCACGACGGCGCTGCGCATGGCGTTGGCATCTCTCATTCTGCTGGCGGTCTGGCGTCCGTGGCGCTTGCGGCTGCGGCGCAACGAGCTGCGGGTGATCGTGTTGTACGGCTTGGCGCTCGGCTGCATGAATTTCTGCTTTTACCTGTCGCTGCGCTCCATCCCGCTCGGGATCGCGGTCGCCCTGGAATTTGCCGGGCCGCTGGCGCTCGCCATGGCGGCGTCGCGACGCGCGCTCGATTTTCTTTGGATCGTGTTGGCGGCGCTGGGATTGCTCGCCCTGCTGCCGCAGGGATCGAGTTCGCAAGCGTGGCAAACCGCGGGCACCGCCTGGGCGCTCTCGGCCGGCGGATTCTGGGCCGCCTATATTTATTTCGGCCGCAAGGCGGGAGCGGCGCACGGCGGCCCGATCACCGCGTTGGGAATGCTGATCGGGGGATTGGTGGTGATACCCGTCGGAATCGTGCAAGCCGGCGCGCGCATGTTTTCACCGGCGGTGCTGCCCGCCGCGCTGGCAGTGGCGCTGCTGTCGAGCGCTGTCCCGTATTCGCTGGAGACGCTCGCCATGCCGAAATTGCCGACGCGCACCGTCGGCGTACTCATGAGCTTGGATCCGGCGCTCGGCGCCGTGTCGGGCCTGTTGTTTCTCGGCGAGCACTTGAGTTGGATGCAGTGGGCGGCAATATTCGGCATCATGGCCGCCTCCGCCGGCAGCGCGGCGACCAGCAAGGCCGGCACACCGCAGTTACTGCCCGATTAGCACGATCGCCAAGTACAGCACCGTCGCGCCGGCCAGAGTCATGGCCGTCGTTAGAAACTTCGGATGCGCATGATAGCTCTCGGGGATCAGATCGCTGGCGCCGATGTAGAGAAAGAACCCGGCAAACAGCGCCAGCGCCGCACCGAACGCCGCGCCCGGCAGCGTGAAGAAGAAGGTCGAGGCGATGCCGAACACCGGAGCGAGCGCATCCGCCACCAGCCAACGCAGCGCCTGGGAGCGCTCGCCGCGATTTTTCAGGACGATGCTCATGGTGTTGATGCCGTCCGAGAAATCGTGGGTGAGCACCGCGATGGCGACCACCAGGCCGACCTCGCGCGAGGCCTGGAACGCAAAGCCGATGGCGATACCGTCCAGCAGGCTGTGGATGCACAGCACCGCGGCGGCGAATCGGCTGCGCGGTGCCGCATCGCCGTGAAACGCCAAAATCCGATCCAAGACCAGGTAGGACAGGAAGCCGAGGGCGCTGCCGGACAGCAGAAACGCCGGGGTATGAAATTTCTCGCCGACCGAAATCGCTTCCGGCAGCAGGTCGAAGAAGGCGACGCCGATGACGGCGCCGGCGCTGAAACCCAAGACCAGATGCAATTTGTCGTGCAGCTTGAGCGCCAGTAGGCCGCCCGCGAGCGTGCTGAGGAAGGCCGCCGCGGCAATGATTACGAGCAGCACGGTGTTATATTGCGCATAACGAATTTGACTCGGATGGGGTGCAGCGTGAGTTACGACTCGTATCATAAACGCAAAATCGGCAATCACGTGCTCAAGCCTGAAACCCAGATGATGGGATATGGCTATGATCCCAGCCTCTCGGAAGGCTCGCTCAAGCCGCCGATTTTCCTGACCTCGACGTTCGTGTTCAAAACGGCGCAGGACGGCAAGGATTTTTTCGACTACACCTCCGGACGGCGCGAGCCGGCGGCGGGCCAGACATCGGGGCTGGTGTACTCGCGCTTCAACAACCCGAATCTCGAGGTGCTCGAGGATCGCCTCGCACTGTGGGAAGAAGGCGAGGCGGCCGCGGTGTTCTCGAGCGGCATGTCGGCGATATCCACGGTCATATGGACGCACGTGCGGCCGGGCGATGTCATTCTGATGAGTCAGCCGCTGTACGGCGGAACGGAAACGCTGATCGAGAAGACGCTGCCGGCATTCGGCGTGAATGCGATCAGCTTTACATTGGGTCACGACAAGGACGCGGTCAGCGAGGCGGCCGCGACGGCATCGGCGCGCGCCGCCGAATCCGGCGGGCGGGTGTGCTTGATCATGGTGGAAACGCCCGCGAATCCGACCAACAGCCTGGTCGATCTTAAGTTGATGCAGGACATATCGGTGCAAATCGGCGCGCGCCAGCGGGGCGGCCGGCCGCCGGTCGCGGTCGACAACACGTTTCTCGGCCCGGTTTTTCAGCGTCCCTTGGGGCTCGGCGCGGACCTCGTGATGTACTCCTTGACCAAGTACGTGGGCGGACATTCGGACCTGGTCGCGGGCGGAGTCGTCGGCTCGCGCGAAGCGGTCTCTCCTGTCAAGCGACTGCGCGGTGCGCTCGGCACCCAGCTCGATCCGAACACCGCGTGGATGATCATGCGTTCCATGGAAACCTTGTCGCTGCGCATGCACAAGTCGGCGGACAACGCGGCGCTGGTCGCGAAATTCCTGAGCGCTCATCCGAAGGTCGCGAGCGTGAACTACCTGGGGTTTCTGGCCAGCGATGACCCGCGCTATGGCGTGTTTCAGCGCCAATGCCAAAGCCCCGGTTCGACCTTCGGATTTGCGGTGAAGGGCGGCGAAGCGGAGGCGTTTCGCATGCTCGACGCGTTGCAGGTGATCAAGCTTGCGGTGAGTCTCGGCGGAACGGAAACCCTGATGTCGCACCCTGCAAGCACCACGCATTCCGGCGTGCTCAAGCAGACCCGCGATCGCATCGGCGTCACCGATGCGCTGATCCGCATTTCCGTCGGCATCGAGGACGCCGACGACTTGATCGCGGATTTGGCCGCGGCGCTCGATGCGATCTGAGATCGGCAGTTCCCTGTTGGTACGGACGGTGTTAGCATCTACCTGTTTCTGTGTGAAGGGTTGACCTTGTTCAAACGGTCGCATCGCGTCGAATTCCGCATCACGGCCTTGGCTGTGCTGGCGTTTTTCCTTGCCCAAATGGGCGCGATCGCGCATGCCTACACGCACACGCCGTCGACCCAAACTTCCACCACTCAGCAAAGCCATGAACTGTGCGGTGATTGCTTAAATTTTGCGCCGTTGCTCTGCGCAGCCGGAACGCCGGCGACGCTGCCGTTCTCGCTGCAACACAGTCAGAGCGCACAGCCCGCGACGACGCCCGATTCTTTTCTCGATCATCGTACTTACCTCGCATTCCGATCCCGCGCTCCGCCCGTCACACGCTGACTCTCTTTTGAGATTCATTGCCGCAGATTCCCTGCGGCCACGCGTGTTCGGAGGAGTACTTGATCCATGTCCCAGTTTCATCGTTTCCCGGCGTGCCGTGCGCTCGCCGCGACTTCCATTGTCTATTTGACGTGCGCATTCGCGCCCGGGTATGCAGCGGCCGATACCGCGGAGAGTGCCACGGACTCCAGCATCTCTGGGGCTTCGCCCGCCGCGCTGGATGAGATCGTGGTCATCGCACAGCACCTCAACGAGGCGCGCAACGGTATTCAGACACAGACGGGCGCCTCGATCTATACGATCAACGAAGCGGCCATTACCGCACAACCAGGCGGCGACAACCAATTGCTCAATCAAGTGATCATGCAGGCGCC
>CAYRAC010000010.1:0-22460 GCA_964422045.1 uncultured Steroidobacteraceae bacterium | reverse complement strand
TGCCGCCGATTCGGGGACACCGGCCAGTACTTGTTCAACTGCCTTGAGAATGACGGCCGGTTCGCACGGCTTCATGAGGACGAAGCCGACCTGGCATGCCCTCGCCAACGTCTTCGTTTCCTGTTCGTTGTAATTCGCGGTGCAAAAAATAACCCGGGTGGCGCTCAAATTGGGATCTTCTCGCAGCGCTCGGACCAATCCAAAGCCGTCGATGGTCGGCATCATGATGTCCGAGATGACGACGTCCGGGCGCTCGGCGCGCGCGACGATCAACCCATCGAGGCCGTCGCTTGCCTCGATGGTCAGATGGCCGTCGGAACTCAGCAGGGCCACCAACTCCTTACGGTAAACGGAACTGTCATCCACGACCAGAATCTTTGCCATGTTGCCGCTAGGGAAGAAGCACTGTCGCCTGGTATTCGCAGAGGAATTTCGCCAATCGGCTGCACTGCGGTCCGAGCGCAGATTTCACCATGTAGCCCGCGACATTGTGCTGATAAGCGCGGGCTCGATCCTTGTCGGCTCCAGAGGTCGTCAACACGAACACGACCGTGGCATGCAATTGAGGGTCGACGCGTAGCTCCTGCAGAAATTCGGTGCCGCTCATGCGCGGCATATTGAGGTCGAGGAGCGCCAGGTAAGGTTTCTCGATTTTCTGCGTTGCGTGAGTGCCGCGCAAGATGTCCAACGCTTCGCGGCCATCCTCGGCGACGACGATGGGGTAGGAAATGCTGTGCTTGCGCAAACCGCGAACCACGGCTTCCGCCGCCACGTCATCGTCCTCGATCAGCAGAATACTGAGTTCAGGGTTACTGCTCATGACTGACCCACTGAAATCTCGGCCACCACACGCGGAAGGTCGCGCCGCGCACACCGTCATGCGATTCGAGCTGTATCCGGCCGCCATTCGCCGCCACCATGCGTTTGCACAACGCGAGTCCGATGCCAGAATGCTCGCGTTCATTGGAGGAGTACGTGTGAAGCATGCGAAATGCCCCCTCCTGAGCGGCCTGCGGAATTCCGGGTCCGTCGTCCGCGATCGTGAACAAGCAATATCGGCCCTCATCGGCGATGCGAATGACGAGCTCACCGTCGGCGCGGTCGTGGTGCTTTACCGCGTTGCTGATCAGATTGCGCAGCACCGTTTCGAGGGGTGCCTTGGCCGCAACGCAGGGTTGGGCTTCGACATGCACGCGGATCCTGAAGCTTGACGGGGGAGCGAGGATCAGAACGATTCCGGCAATCAATTCATGCAGGTCGACGGGAACCGCCGCGGCGGCGGTGACGCCCGCGCGCGCGTAGGTGAGAAGATCTTCGATGATGCGTTCCAAGCGGTGGATGCGGTCGCTGACGCGCGCGAGATTGCGGGTGACCGCCGGTGCGGCCTCGGGCCCCAAGTCCTCGACTATCCACTCGACCAGATTTGATATGCCGCGCAACGGCGATTTGAGATCGTGCGATGCCGCGGATGTGAACTCTTCCAAGTCCGCATTGGCCTGCCGCAGCTTCAGCTCGATCGACTTGCGCTGAGTCATGTCGGTCACGGTCGCCAACACCAGTCCCTCGTCCTCGCCCGGCACCGGATTCAGGCCGATCTCCACGGGGAACTCCGAGCCGTCCTTGCGCCGTGCGGTCAAATCGGCGTCGAGGCCGCCCATCTGCCGGATGGCCGGCGTCGCCGCAAACGTGCGCCGGTGATCTTTGTGCGTGGCGCGCAGGCGCTCCGGCAGCAGCATCTCCAGGCCATTGCCGATCAGTTCGGCGCGCTGATAACCGAACATCGCTTCAGACTGGGTGTTGACCAACATGATGCGGCCCTGTGCGTCGACCATGACCATGCCGCAGGGCGCGGCCTCGACGACTTTTTGGAACATTCGTTCCAGGCGCTTGCGCACCGAAATATCGACGATGGTTTCAACCACCAACGGTCCTTCGGCGGTCTGCACCACGCTCACGCCGATTTCGATCGGAAATTCGCTGGCATTGGCGCGCAAGCCGAACAATTCGCGCCCGGCGCCCACGGTGCGCGATTCGAATCGACTGGGATGGCCGTCGCGCAGCACCGCGTGACTGCTGCGAAATCGTTCAGGAATGAGCCGTCCGATGTTCAACTCGAGTATTTGCCGGCGTGAGTAGCCGAACATCCGTTCGAGCTCGACATTGCTCAACACGATTCGACCGTCCGCCGTCGTCACCGCAACGCCGTTCGGTGCGAACTCCACCACTTGTGACATGAGCTGGTTGACGAGTACTCCTTTGGGTCGCACGAATCGCATCGCGGACGCGGCATCTATTCGCCACCCCCGGAGATCCCTATAGCGGTGCCGAGTATAAGCCCGTAGCGGCGCAGCGGTGTCATTACAAAGTCAAGCGCGGCGCCGCGCGATTTCGAGCGCGCGATGACTTGCGGGAATCCCTTAACCGCGAGTCCCGCACGCTTGAATGTCGCGGCGGTCGACGATCACAGCGTCGTACGCGAATGATCGAACGCCAGCTCGACAGTACGTGACGCACTGCGCATTTCCGAGCGAAATGCGGCAATTGACACAATCGCCCTACAGCCACTCAAGCCGCCGCGGACTATAAATCGTTGCATTGCCTAGCACTTACCCGGAGAGTGGCATGCAGCTTGAAGTGAACGCGGTATTGACTAAGCAAAGCGCGGAGGATGAGCTGGAGGATTCCATCCTGGCCGAACGCTTGGAAGAGCGGCGTCGGTGCCGCGTGCTCGTGGTCGATGACGATGAGTTGGTCAGGGCCAGGCTGTCATCCGTGCTCCAAGGCGCCCACTACGATGTCGAGTTGGCCAGTACCGGCGAGGAAGCGCTGCGCATATTGGCACGCACCGACTGCCATCTGCTGCTCACCGATTGGCAAATGCCCGACATGGATGGACTGGCACTGTGCCGCCAAGTGCGCCTCGCCCACCAGGATCGCTATATCTACGTACTGATGCTCACGGTCCGCAACACCAAGAACGACCTCCTGCAGGGACTTGCGTCAGGAGCCGACGACTATGTCGTCAAGGGCGCTCCCATCAGTGAGATTCTGGCGCGCCTCGAGGTCGGCCGCCGCATCACGCACGTCGATCACTCCCTGCGTGCAGCCAATCAAGAGAACAAGCGCCTGGCGTTCGTCGATCAACTGACCCAAGCTTATAATTTGCGGTATTTCATGAAATATTTGCCGCGCGAGCTCAATCGCGCGCAGCGCTACTGCCGCCCGCTCGCCGTGTTGAGTTGCGACATCGACGAGTTCAAGCGGATCAATGACCGCTTCGGTCACCAAGCGGGCGATGAGGTGCTGCGCCGCTTCGTCGAGCGCTGCGATGCATCGATTCGCCAAGGCTGCGACTGGATTGCCCGGGTGGGCGGCGACGAATTCATCATCGTCCTGCCCGAAACCACCTTGCAGGGCGCAGCGCACGTCGACCGAAAGGTGCGCCAACAATTTGCGGCCGAACCGCTCGCGACCAGCGCCGGCCCGATCCAGATCAGCGTGAGCATCGGCGTAACCGCGGTCGATGCCAAACATCAAGAGCAAAGTTCCGCACGAATGCACGATCTGATTCAGGCAGCCGACCGGCGCATGTATGACGACAAGCGTCGCAAGGCCGGTCGTTTGCCGCCGGCGCCGGGCTTAGGGTTCGATGCGCTGCAATTACCGCCGGGAAACAAGCATGGGATCAACTAGGAAATGCTCGGCGCCGCAAGCGCACCTCGCCGGGCCGCCGGATGACTTCGATGATTTGCGTCGCGCCTTCGAGGCGCGGATGCGAAGCGAGCGCATACAGTTCGTCGCCTTGAGCGCCGCGCTCGCGAGCCGCGGCGATGATCCTGAAGCGATATTCGGCGATCTGGAATTTCGCGCGCACAAGCTGCGGGGCGCCGCGCAGATCTTCGAAGCCATCGAGTTCGCCAATGCCGCCAACGCCTTGGAACAAGCAGCGATTGCGGCCTCGAGGGCGCACGCCGGCAATGCGGATCCCGCCGTGTGGGCCGCGCTCGGCGATCTGGTGAGCCTCATCGGAAACTTGGGCATCACGGAAATAGAAATCGACGTCTGAGACGGCCGCCCATTCGGCCGCCTGTAATCCTTAAAAAAATGTAATTCAAATACAACGGTTTACGTGCCCAATCAGCGGCCGGTGCGCATCCGCGCTGCGGTGCGCAAGCTTGCGACACGATATGCTGTGCAGACGTGGCGGGGAGCAGCGCTGCGGGATAACCTTAGCACCACGACAAGCCATGCTCCTGGAGCCGCTTATGTTGAATGCCGCCCGTAGGTTCATTCTGTGCGCTGCGCTCTACGCCGGCTGTGCGCATGCGACGGTGTTCGATCTGTGCGTGCGCGGCGCATCGCTCGAGGAGACGCGCACCGCCCGCCTGCAATTCGACGTCCAAGGTGCCGACGTCTCGGGCTTCGCACCGCGCTTAGGGGCGGTACTCGCGAATCGCCGCTTCTGGGACAATAGCGCCGAGCAGGTATTCGGCTCCGTGTACGACGCCGACTTGTGCGGCGAAGAAGTGGCGCCGCTGCTGCAGTTGAAGATCGAGATCACCCCTCAGCAGGCCAAGGATCTCGGTGCCGAAGCGGCTCGCGGTTCACAGAGCGGTTTTCTCGCAGCGGTCGATCATGCGTTCGGACCCGCACCGGCGCCGCAGCGGCCTGCGTTTGCGACCCGCAGCTTCGGCTCCGTCCCCGGCAAGGACGCCAACCCCGACGTCGGCACGCCGGTCGTCGACGCGAACGGCAAGCTCCGGTATCACGTGGTCAAGATCTACTACGCCACCAACCGCAATCAAACGGCCTCGCCCTTGCCTGATGAGCATTACGGCCGCGACCGGGCGCCGCTGTCTTACGGGTTCGTGAATGTGGCGCTGCCCAAGGCGCACGAGGCCGGACATCTCGAGGCGCCGTCGATCTGGCGGCTCGAGTTCAGCGCGGATCCGGAAAAACACGTCATGCTGCAGTCGATCAAGGTGATGGGGGAGGATGCGTGGCGCGGCGAGATCGCCAAGCGCGCCACCGCGCTCGACAATCCGGGAATCCTGGTATTCATTCATGGCTACAACACCAGCTTTCCGGATGCGGCGCTGCGCGCCGGACAGCTCGCGTACGACCTGAAATTCGCCGGTGCGACCGTGCTGTTCTCGTGGCCGTCGCGCGCCGTCACGCTCGAATACACGGCCGATGAGCAAGAGGCCGAATATTCGTACACGGACATGAAAACCCTGTTGGGCTCGCTCTCGACCATCGCGCCCGGCACACCGATCTACGTGATCGCGCACAGCATGGGGAATCGCGTATTCACCAACGGCTTCAAGGCGCTGATGGTCGAGCAACCGGGCAAGCAAAGCGTCTTCAAGCAAATAGTGCTGGCGGCGCCGGACATCGATGCGGACGTGTTCCGGCGCGACCTTGCGCCCAGCATGCTAGGCAAGGGTCCGCGCGTGACGCTGTACGCGTCGAGCAAGGACAAAGCGCTCATGGCCTCGCGCGACGTGCATGGCGGTTATCGGCGGCTCGGCGAAAGCGGCGAGAATCTCGTCATCATGAAGGGTCTCGACACGGTGGATGCCTCCATGGTGAGCACCGAGTTTCTCGGTCACTCGTACTTCGGCGACTCAGGCACGGTGCTGTCCGATCTGAAGTACGTGATTCGCAAAAGCCTGCCGCCGGAGGCGCGCGAACAATTCTCCCTCGATCCGGTGCAAAACGCGGTGCTCGTGTATTGGCGCTTCAAGGGGCACTAGCCGCTAGGCGGCGGCCCGGACTACCCGCCCTGTAGCAGCGCCTCGAGCAGGATCGCGAGATCCTCCTCCGAGGTCTCGCCGTGCGTGACGCAGATGCGGATCACATCGCGTTCCTCGAAGCGAGCGAGCGACACCCAGGCGCGGCCCGATTTGAGCACGCGATCGACCACGCTGCGCGGATCGCCGGCCGCCGCCGGCGGCACCACCGAGAGCACCGCGAGCGGCGAATCGTTGATGATCGACCAGCCCTGCGCCTCGAGTCCTGCGCGAATCTTGGCCGTCTGCGCCACCGCACGTTCGATATGCGCCGCGTGACCCGTCCATCCGGCGGAGGCCAGCGAGAGGAACAGCCGCAAACCGAGAAAGCGGCGCGACCATTGCGCCGAATTCATGTACGGGTCGACGGAGACTTCGTGGGAGGGCATGTAGCTCGCCGCGACTTGGAACACCGCCGAGGGTGCTTTGCCATCGCGCACCAGGAACATGCCGCAGCCCATGGTGGTGGCAAACCATTTGTGGGCATCGATGGTGGCCGAATCGGCGCGCTCCAAACCGGCGAGCACGCCGCGCAATTTCTCCGAGGCAATCATCGCGCCGCCCCAGGCGGCATCGACGTGAAACCACAAGCCGTGACGCTGCGCGAGATCGGCACAGTCGGCCAATGGATCGATCATGCCCGCGTTGGTGGTACCGGCCGAGGCGACAATCAAGACCGGAACGCAGCCGCTCGCCTGATCGGCGGCGATCGCGGCGGCGAGCGCCGCGCTCGCCATGCGGCCGGTGCCGTCGGTGGCGACCAAGCGCGCCGCGGTTCGTCCGATGCCGGCTTGATGCGCGATTTTGACCCAACTGCGGTGGCATTCCTGCGAGGTGTAGAACACCGGCGGCCCCGCAAAGGCGCGGGCTCCGTCGGACGCGAACTCAGGATGCGCGCGCGTCAAGGCACACAGCAGCGCGGTGTAATTGGCCTCCGAGCCGCCGGATGTGAAGTGGCCGCCGCACTGCGGCGGAAATCCGGCCCGCAGTCCCACCATCCTGATCACATGCGCCTCGAGCGCAACTGCGGCAGGCGAAGTCGCGGAGCTCGCCACTTGCGGATTGAACGATCCGACGATGCGGTCGGCGCACTGTGCCGGGAAACTCGGTGCCGGATTGAACAATCCGAAGTAGCGTGGATGCGTGAGATGGACCACACCATGTTCCAGCACGGGGATGGCCCAGTCGAGCATGGCCGATAACGGCCGCGGCGCGGCAAAGTCGAAGTCGGCGAGTTCGCGCCGGAACGCGTCCATCGCCAGCGTCGGTGTGGCCGATCCTGCGACGACGCGCTCCTGGGCCCGGGCCAGTTCCCGAGTCAAATAGTCGTCGATGCGCTCGCGCTCCGCCGCCGGCGGGAACAGCGCCCGGTTCGGTTCGGGAATCGCCGCAGCGCGCCTAACCGCGGTCACGCTTCTACCGCGGCGAACGCGCCCTCGAGCGCATCGCACAGCAAATCGATCTGCGAGCGTTCGATGGTCAGCGCCGGCGACAAAATGATATTCGCGCCGGACAGCCGGATCATGGCGCCGCGTTTGTAGGCTTCGCGCTGCACGCGGGCCAGCTCCGGCGCGCCGCGCGGGAATGCGGTGCGGGTGGCCTTGTCGGCGACAATCTCGATGCCTGCCATGAGCCCGACGCCGCGCACATCGCCGATCAGGCGGCAACGTTTCCCCAGTGCGTGCAGGCGCGCCATGAAATAGTCGCCCTCGCGCGCGGCGCGGGCCGGGATCTGTTCGCGCTCGAGCACTTCGAGCGTTGCCAGCGCGGCCGCCGCGGCGACGGGGTGTGCACCGTAGGTATAGCCGTGGTTGATGGCACCAAGCACGGGGTCGCTCGAATTGAAAGCCTCCATGACTTTGCCCGACACGGCCGTGGCGCCGAGCGGGATGTAGCCCGAGGAAATGCCCTTGGCCAAACACCACATGTCCGCCGTCACGCCCCAAAGCCGCGTGCCGAATAAATGTCCGGTGCGGCCGAAACCCGTGACCACCTCGTCCGCGATCAGGAGCACGCCATGCTTGTCGCAGATTTTGCGCACCAGCGGCCAATAATTCGGCGGTGGAACGATCACGCCGCCGGCACCTTGCACGGGCTCCGCGATAAAGGCGGCGACCGTATCGGGTCCTTGGAAGACGATCTCGCGCTCGAGCAATTCGGCACAGATCTGCCCGAGTTTTTCCGGATCCTGAGAATAGGGGTTGCGGTACAGCCACGGGGTATCGACATGGAAGCAACCCGGCAGCAACGGCTCGTACGCGCGTCGAAACGCGGTATTGCCGTTGACGCTGGCGCCGCCGAAGTGCACGCCGTGGTAACCCTGGCGCAGTGATATGAACTTGGTGCGATCGCCCTGACCGCGCAGCTTCCAGTACTGACGCGCGAGCTTGAGCGCGCCCTCCACGGCGTCCGAACCACCGGAACTGAAATGCACCGCGGCGACTCCGTCGGGGCTCATGAGCTGCACGAGCCTCTGCGAGAGCTCGATGGCGCGCGGATGGGTCGCGCCGCGAAAGGTATTGAAAAACGGTAGCTCATCGAGTTGCGCCACGATGGCATCGCGGATTTCCTTGCGGCCGAAGCCCAAATTCGCGCACCACAGGCCACCGACCCCATCGATCAGACGATGTCCGTCCACGTCCCAGATCCAGCTGCCGTCGCCGCGAGTAATGATGTCGGGCGGCACATCGCGCGCCGTGCCGGGGTGACCCATCGGATGCAACAAATGCAATGCGTTTTCAGACTTGAGTTCGGCTGTCGAGAGTTTGGTCATAGGAAATGCGCTTATCGTTGGAAGGGGTTCGCCGCACGGCGTAGTTTTTGCCGCGCAGCAAGGGCGAATTCTTCTCCATTCGGACGGAGTTTGGCAAGGAATGCGCCGGCAAGTTGTGACGCCTGTTTAATATCTTGATTATATTATTGTTTGCCCCAAACGCGGCATCCCGTGGCGGCCGCGACGGGGTGGCTGGAGTCGGGAGTCAGTTGCAAACGCGAGGCGGGAAGGCCGCTCAAATCCGGCCTTCCCCCGTCCGCGCGCCTACATCAGCGCGGATTGCCTACAGAGCGCCATTGATGGCGCTATTGTTTCGTCGAAACTTCCGCGGCCTTCGCATCCGCTTTGGCCGCGTCGTAGTCGGCGTCGGCCTGCTGTTTGCAATTCTTCTGCGCATCGCCGCTCAGTGCGTCGCACTTGGCGAGCGCGATTTTGCGATTACCGTCGGCCTGCGCCAGCGTAATGTTGTAGGCGTCCTTGGCGGCCGTGTTATTGAGCGAGACCATCTTGTCGCCCACCTTGTCGGCATCCTTGGTCATGTCCTTCGAGGCATCGTTTTCGCTCTTGGCGACTTCGTTCGATGCCTTTTGTTCGGCTGTCGCCACATCCTTCGCCACCGTATCGGGCGACTTGGCCTGGTTGCAGGCCGCGACGAAAAAAATCGAGAGCGCGATGGTGGATAACTGAATCGCTCGCATGGTCTGTCCCCTTATAACTGTCGCGCAATGGACTGCGCATCTGTGGGGCAAGTGTAGGCGGGTAGGCGCCCGCTCGATGTCGTCCGCGAACATTGGCGCCTGTAGGGCGAGTCCGACAGCGTGATTGCGGGCGTTGCCGCTATTCCCATCCCTCACTCGCCGGCGCCCACCGCGACCCAGGCCAGATCCGAGTTCGACACCGACTCGACTTTGAAATTCTTGGCAGCGGCGGCCATGCGCGTGAGCGCCTGGGCCAAGGGCATGGGCGGTTGGGTGTCGCCTTTCTTAACTTTGTGGAATCGCACCGGGTTGATGCGCGCCACAACGTAGTTGCGCAGGTACGGCGATTTGAAGCCGCGCGCCTGCAGCGCAGCGATGATCCGTTTCGCCTGAGCGTCGATCGCGAGCAGCCGCGCGGCAAAGCCATCGCGCTCGCGCAAGCTTGCGGCGAGGGTGCGTTCGCTGAATCGCTCGACTTTTTTCAAAAACGAACTGTACGCGCCGCCGGCGAAGCGCGACGACTTTTCATACACGAGACCTAAGGTCAGCAATTCAGGCGCTTCGAATTGAGCCGCGTACTCGATTTCTTTGTCGGCGGGATGCCGCTTCGCGAGGTTTCGTGCCATGCGAATGACTTCGAGGCTGCGATCGCGCAGGTTGTGGGCCTTTTCGGTATTGAGCGCAAGGATGCGATAGGCCAGCGTTTCGTCGGGCGAGATCAGTGCAGTGATCTGCTTGAGCCCGAGCACCTTGCCCGCGGCCAAGCGATGGCGGCCGTTCGGCGTCCAGAAGCGGCCTTCATCGCCGCGCACTACGATCAACGGATCCAAGAACGCCGCGGTTTCGTCGATTTTCGTTGCCAGTCGCTTCGCGTGCGTGGGCGACAGATCGCGCTGAAACGGCGTCGGCTGCACTGCATTGAGCGGCAACGACGCGAGCAACAAAGGCCGCCCGCCCAAAGGATCGCGATACGCGCCGATGAGTGCGCCGCCAGCTTTGCGTATCAGGGCGGCGAGATCGGCAATGTCTGCGCTGTCGAGGCCGATCGCGATGTCGGCGACTTCGAGGCCGCGCGACTGGCCGCCCGGCGCCAATTTTCCGCGGGCGCGCTTACGGGCCGCGGGTTTACGCGCGCGTGTCGCCTTGGTTTTTGCCGTGGCCATCAATGCGGATCGAATTTGCTCTGCGCGCGATCCGGCATTAATTAGGATTTATTGTCGGCCGCACCCTGGCGCGCTTTCATGATCGCCTGCTTGCAGCCGTCCGACACCTCTTCCTTGTGCTCCTTGAGGCATTGCATGACGCGGCCCCCGCCGGGAGCTACGTCGGCGCAGAGTTTTTTGACGTCGGCTTCGCAGGCGGCGCGCACCTCACCACCCCGCGGCTGGGGAGGCGCAGGGGGCTCATCGGCGACCGCGAACCGTGTCAGTGCGGCAATGCACATGCTGAAGACCAGGGTTGAGCGCTTCATGGGGATCTCCTATGTGGCCGCGCCAATATACTGCTTGCGGTTCGAGGGCGCCATGCGGGGCGCAAGTGTGAGCAAATGCCGACAGCGAGCGGTTCTTTTCTGAAACCGACTCTGCAGAAACCGGCCGACACATATCTTGGCGCGATCCGCGGATAGTCAGGATCACTTGAACGGCAAAACCTTGCCGTCTCTAGATTCAACATTCCCATCCATTGGAGACACACTCATGCAGACAGACTACATTTCACGCGATACCTACGGCATGTACAAGAATATCGACAGCGGGCCGGGACCCTCATTGATGGGCGCCGATACGCTTCTCGGCAACGATGTCTACAACTCCCAAAATGAGAGCTTGGGAACGATCAAGGAATTCATGATCGACATGGCATCGGGACGAATCGCCTACGCCGTGCTGTCGTTCGGCGGCTTCATGGGAATGGGCGATCGGCTGTTCGCGGTTCCGTGGCAGGCGCTGCAGCTCGACACCGTGAACAAACGCTTTACGCTGAATGTCAGCAAGGACAAGTTGAAGAATGCGCCCGGCTTCGATAAGGACCGCTGGCCCTCCATGGGCGACACGTCATGGGCGACGGGTGTCCACTCGTTCTATGGGGTGAAACACACCGGGCGAATTCAGTAGAGGAAACTATACTTAAGGCCGAGGGCCGGCGCCAAGCGCCAGCCCTCTTCTTAATCGACGGCAGGCTTGCTAATCAACGGCTCGCTTGCAAGCTGGCAGGCGCACCATCGCCCGTTGCCGGGGTGGGCGAGGGACTGCGCAAAATACCGCCAAGCAACCCGCGAACAGTGTCAGCGCGGAGATGGCGGAATTCGCATCCATCTCCGGTGCGGCGGCCGTGCCGCCCGTCATGGTCGGTGTGCCGCAGGGGGGTCCGAAGGTACAGGACGTGGCGGTCAATTTGCTGCCGATGAAATCCAATTCGGTGCCGTTGATGGAGCAAGGGTTACTGCTGCTATAAGTCGTAGTGACTCCGCCCGCGACGATCGAGACGGACGCTGCGCCATAGGTACCCGGGCAACTAGTCAACGGAGTGATGACCGGCGGCATACCGCCAGCCTTCGAAACGCTATCGTAGTCGAATTCGATCGACCAGCAATTCGCGTTGCTACTCGCCGCACAATCGCCCGTGCCCGCGCCCGAAATCACCGCCGCTACGACATCGGTCTGTGCAAAAGCCCCGTTATAATTTGAGTCGAACGCACTCTCACTCGACGCCGGCCAGAGAAATGCGGTGTAAGCGCTTTCGCTCACGATTTCCGTGTAGCTGCTCGATCCCGCGGTATCGCCGGGCGTAAAGCTCAGCGAGGTAATCCCGGGGAGGCAACCCAGAGGGTCGACACTCTCAACGAGAACACCGGCGCAACCAGAGCTCGTCCCTGTCAGGTTTATTGATGTAGCCGTTCCCGACCCTACCGTTGTCTTTCCGTCATATGCGATGCCTTTCGCGTAGGCGGCCGATGTGACCAAAGACAACAGCCCAACAGCAGCCAAGATCCGAGAACGCTTCATAAATACCCCTGCGAAAATCCCTGTTTGTTTAAGTGCCGTGCGTCGCTTTGGGCGACGACGATTGCAATATCATTGTCATTGAATACCGCATCTGCCAGGTGGTCACAAGAGAGCACCAAAAAAACATTTTGAATATGTAATGCTCACCTGATGTACCGAATTTTCCTGTCCTCGCCCGGCGATGTTCGGCACGAGCGCGTGCGCGCCCAAGTCGTGATCGACCGTCTCAATGCCGAACATCCGGCGGAGCCGATTTTCAGTCTCACCCGCTGGGAGGAGTCGTACTACATTGCGACCGGTACTTTCCAGGACCAAATTTCGAGCCCCGGCCAGCATGACCTCGTCGTTTTCATATTCTGGAAGCGCTTCGGCACGGATCTGCCGGCGCCCTACAACCGCGCCGACGGAACTTCCCGTACCGGCACCGAGTACGAGTTCGAGGATGCGCGCGATGCGCGCGAGCGCCGCGCCGATCACCTGCCCGACATCCTGGTTTACCGTAAGACGGCTAAAGTGTTGTTTAGCGAGGAAAATCTAGAATCTGAACGGGCGCAGAAGAAGTCGCTGGATCAGTTCTGGGAGCGCTGGTTTCGCAGCGACACAGGGCACTACATCGCGGGCTTCCAAAGCTTCCCCGACACCGCAGATTTCGAACGCCAATTCGAACGTAATTTGCGCGAATGGCTGCGCCGCCGCCACGCCGGCGCGGTTAGCTGGAATGTCGCCAAACAGGGCTCGCCCTACCGCGGCCTCGCACCCTACGAGGAGGGACACGCGGGATTGTTCTTCGGTCGCGATCTCGACATGGGTCGGGCACGGGCACGCTTCATCGAGGCGGCGGTCGGACAGGAAAGCGGCCGCCGGGGTACGCCGTTTTTGCTCATCTTGGGCGCCACGGGTTCGGGCAAGTCGTCCTTCCTCCGAGCGGGGCTCGTGCCGTACATGCGCTCGCTCGGGGTGCCCGCCTTCCTCGAGGATGGGAGCGATGCCATTTACGCGTTTCGCACCCTCACCCTCATGCCTCGAGAACTCGGCGAGAACCTGTGTTCCGGTCTTGCCGCCGCCCTGTACCGTTCGAACTCGCCGGGGGCGCGCGGTGAGACCGGACTGCCGCAGCTTGCGCAAGGCGACTATCCGACGTCGGAGGGCTTTGCCGCGCTCGCGGCGGGCAGCCCGCAATCCGCTTGTGCGCCCGTTGTTCGTGCACTCGACCGCGCGGCTGGCGAGGGTCAGGAGGATCACCCGGGCGGCGCGTTGCGACGCGTTGGACTGTTGTTGGCGATCGATCAAATGGAAGAGCTTTTTGCCCGACCCGAGAGCGATCGACACGCATTCGTACAGTTGCTGAGCGCCCTGGTTGCCACCGGCCGGGTGTGGGTGACGGGCACGATGCGCAACGATTTCTACGATCGTTTGCGGCAAGACGCGGATTTGAGCCAGCTTGCCGATCGTGGACGGCTGTACGACTTGTTGCCGCCGAGCCTCGCCGACTATCGGGCCATCATTCGTCAACCGGCTGCGGCGGCGGGCCTTAGGTTCGAGGCCACCGAACACCGGGATCTCGCCGCGGAGATCGAAACCGAGGCCGCCGGTGAGGGCGCACTGCCGATGATCGCCTTTCTGCTGGAGCAGCTCTTCCAAGAGCGTCGCGGCGATCTCTTGACGCTCGAAACCTACGATCAACTCGGGGGCGCTGCCGGAGCGCTGGCGCAACGCGGTGAGCAGGTGTTCGCAACCTTGCCTGCCGACGTTCAGAGTGCCTTCCCTCGAGACGTTCGCCGCTTGGTCCGCAAGAGCATCCACGACCTGGCGCCAACCGCCACCGCTGCGCCACTTAGCGCATTTCCCGCCGACTCCGCGGATGAAAAGCTGATCGAAGCGCTCAGTAAAGCGCGGCTCGTGCGGAAATTCTCGGTCTTGGGAAGCAGCGGCCAAGCACCGACCGCTTGGGTGCGGTGGACCCACGAGGCGCTCCTGACCCGCTGGCCGCGGCTTCGAAACTCGGTGGATGCGGATCGGCGCGATTATGAAACTCTCGATCGCCTGCAAAGCGCGCACTCACTGTGGCAGGGCACGCCGGCGGCGCAGAAGAATGAGCGCTTACTCACCGACCTTGCGCTCGCCGAGGCGCTGGATCTGATCAAGCGCTGGGGCCCGGACGTCGATGAGGCTCTGCGCCAATTTGCCGAGGCCTCGCGCATCCGCGCGCACGCCCGGCGGCGACGCAGGCGCCAGCTGGTCACGGCAACCGTGATTTCGCTGTCGGTTCTTTCGATGGCCGCCATCATCGCGGGGATTCTTGCCTGGAATCAGCGAAATCTGGCGCTCCGAGAACGAACCGCGGCCGACCGCACGACACGATTCATGGTCTCGTTGTTCCGCTTGGCCGATCCGGGCGCAAACCGCGGCAACTCGGTTACCGTGCGGGCAGTGCTTGATCGCGGTGCCCAGGACGTCAGCAAGGGCTTGGAACATGAGCCCGCAATCCGCGCTGACCTGCTCACGGCCATGGGGCAAGCGTACGCGGGGTTGGGCCTTTACGAGCCCGCGAACAAACTGCTGAGCGAAGCTCGCGCCGATCAAGACAGCGCCGGAGTGACGCCTGACTCCCTGGTGCGCACGCTGGCCGCCTCGGGTGCCACTTTGTATCTCGCGGGGGACTACGATCAAGCGAACCTCGAGCTTACGCGGGCTGTGGAGATCGCGCGGCGGAAACTGCCGCCGAGCGACATCCTGCGCTCCGAGGCTCTCGATGATCTTGCCGATGTGCGTTCGCAGATGGGCAAGGATACCGAGGCGGTGCAGCTGGCTCGAGAAGCCCTGACTGCCGATCGACGACGCGGTCCGGAGCAAGCCGATACGCTGGCGAAGACGCTCGACACGCTGGGCAACGCCTATTTCTTCGGCGGCGATCTCCCGGCCGCGGAAACGGCCATGCGTGAAGCCTTGGCGCTTCACCAACAAGTTTCAGGAACAAAGGACGCCTTGACCGCGCAAGCGATGAACAACCTTGCCGCGGTGTTGTATCAACTCGGACGATACGACGAGAACATCGCGCTCATGAAGAAGGTGGTGCCCCTCGATATCGACATCTATGGTCCCGAGCATCCCGAAGTGGCCGTCGCACTCGGCAACCTCGGGCGATCGACTTTGATGTCGGGCCATGTGGAGGACGCCGTGCCGTATCTGCGGCAAGCACTCGCCATGAATGAAAAGCTCAAGGGGCCGACGCATGACGACCTCGTGCCGCCGCTGAACAGCTTGGCGATGATCGATGGCTACCTGGGTCACCTGGACACCGCCGATGCCCAGATTCGACGCGCCGTTGAGATCGCACGATTACCCAATCACGGTGGATTACTTGACCAGGTTCTTTTGAACGAAGCGGATTTCGCGGTTCAAGAAGCCGATATCAACCGCTCGGCGGCCGCATTGTCCGAGTCGCGCCGGCTGCTCGAATCGCAGTTTCCGTTGACGGCGCACCCAGCGGAAAGCTGGCGCTACGCCATCTGGGACACGGTCGATGCCGAATTGCTTGCAGCCCGCGGCGATGCAAGCGCCGCGCGAGCGAAGATCGCAGCGGCGCTACCCGTGATCACGGCACGATTCGGGCCTAACGGATTTCATACTCTGCTCGCGCGCCGACGCGGCAAACTGGTCGACGAACAAGGCGCCCACGGCGCCGCCAAGCAGTAACTCTGGAGAGATCTATCCCGCTTGCTGCGCGTGATAAATCTTACGCACCGATTGCATAGTATCGGCGTCTTGCGCGCGCTTATCGCTGCGGTAACGCTTCACTCGGGCCAGACGCAGCGCAATGCCGCCGGGGTAGCGAATGCTTGCCTGCAGATCGCTGAAGGCGATTTCCACGACCAGTTCCGGGCGCACGTATACGGTCCATTGATCGCGGCGAGTCTCTCGGGCCAGCAGCTCGCGGGTTTGCCATTCGAGCGTGGCATCGGTGAGACCCTTGAAGGTCTTGCCGAGCATGACGTAGTCACCCGTGTCGGAATCGAGCGCGCCCAGGTGCAGATTCGACAACTTGCCGCTGCGGCGGCCATGACCCCATTCGGCGGCCAACACGATCAGATCGAGCGTGTGGGCGCGCTTGATCTTGAACCAGCTCGCGCCGCGGTTGCCGGCCTCGTACGCGGCGTCCAGCGATTTCGCCATGAGCCCTTCGTGGCCGGCCGCTATCGCGGCGTCGTAGAAGTCGCGCGCCGCGGGTTCGGACGCGGTGACCAGCCGCGGAATCCGCGCGGCGGCGGGAACTGCATTCGCGAGCGCCTGATAGCGCTCGCGCGTCGGGCGATCGATGAGCGTTGCGGCGCCCACGCGTAGACAATCGAAGAAAAACGCCTGGATGGGAAGTTCGGCGCGCGAGGCCTCCACGTTGAGCTTGCGTCCGAAGCGCCGCATGGTGATTTGAAACGGATGCGGCCTTCCCGAGGCGTCGAAGGCGATGGCCTCGCCGTCGAGGACCAGGGTGTTTTCGGCAAAGCCGCGCACCGACTCGACGACCTCGGGAATGGCCGCGGTCACTTCATTCAGCCCGCGCGTGTAGACACGGACGTCGTGATCGACCTTGTGGACCTGAATGCGTGCGCCGTCCATTTTCCACTCGAACGCCATCTCGCCCGCTGTCTGCGCGAGCGCCGCGCCGACGTCCGCCGCCGTTTGCGCCAGCATCGGCGACACCGGCGAGAACAACTCGAGCTGAAAGGCGTCAAGAGAAGCCGCGCCGTCGAGCAACGCGGCGCGCGCGACCGCGCCCAGACTTTTCGAGAACATCGCCGCGCGGCGCACGCGGGCCGCGGGCAGGCCGGCGGCCGCGGCGATCGCGTCGGTCATGATTCCGCCGAGCGCCCCCTGGCGCAGCTCGCCCGTCATCAGGCGCATCAGGAATTGCTGTTCGGCGGGGGTGGCGCGCGACAGCATCGCGTGCAGCACTTCACTGCGGCGCGTTTGAGATCCGCTGCCGCGGGCGGCCGCGATGGCCGTCAAGTACGCATCGACCTGCGGCAGCGTCAAGCTCTCCGTGTCCGCCGCCGACTCCGGCATCGCTGCTTGAATGCCCGAATATCCCAGCCCGATTCGTCCCTGCGGGATCTCGCCCGATAGGTAGTGGACCGCGATCTCGATCTCGTCGCGCGCCAGCAGGGTCAGCACCGCTGCGAGCTCTCGTACCTTCGCCAGACGTGCCGCGCTTGCGGAAACTCGCTGTGATGCGTGGACGAGGCTTGCAAGTAATGTCATGGAGGCGATTGTACAATGCCGAATTGCGTGCTCATTGTTCGGTAATGTGAGCCGGCCTTTAGGACGCCCGACATGTTGTCAATCGATCACTTGCACAAACGCTTCGGCGACCGGGTCGCGCTCGACGATGTGTCGTTCGAAGTCCGCGACGGCGAAACTGTCGGCTTGCTGGGCCCGAACGGCGCCGGCAAAACCACCACCCTGTCGATGATGAGCGGCTTGGGGCAGCCCGATGCGGGGTCGGTGTCCTTCAGAGGGCAGCTCGTGCGGCAGGATGCGAATGACCTGAAGCGCCGCGTCGGCCTGGTACCGCAGGATTTGGCGCTCTACGACGAGCTATCCGCCTGGGCGAATCTGCAGCTCTTCGGCGGCCTGTACGGATTGGCGGGCCGAAAGCTCACACAGCGCAGCGATGAAGCCCTGGCTCTCGTAGGACTCGCAAGTCGCCGTAACGATCTGGTCAAGCAGTTCAGCGGCGGCATGAAGCGGCGGTTGAACATCGCCGGCGCGCTGCTGCACGATCCGGAGCTGATTTTGCTCGACGAACCGACGGTCGGCGTCGATCCCCAGTCACGCAATGCGATTTTCGAGAATCTCGAGGAACTGAAGCGGCGCGGCAAGACGCTGGTCTACACCACGCACTACATGGAAGAGGCGCAGCGGCTTTGCGATCGCATCGTCATCATCGATCACGGCAAGGTGATCGCGAATGACACGGTGCACGGCCTGTACCGGCATCTGCCTGCCTCGCGGGCGGTCGTTCTGGAACTCGACGGTCCGCCGGCGGCGGACGAGCTGCTCACGAGTCTCGCGGCGCTGCCGGGAATTTCCGCGGTTCGGCGCACTCTGGGCGGGCTCACCCTCGAGGCGGTCGATTTCGGCGCCGGCTTGGCGCGGGTCTTGGAGCGGATTGCGGCGGCCGAGCGGCACGTCGCCTCGGTCGAGACCGGCCAGCGAAGCCTGGAAGATGTCTTCATTGCACTGACCGGTCACGCGCTGCGCGACGGACCCGCGCTGGAGCCGGTATGAACTTTCGGGCGATCCGCGCATTGATAAGAAACGACCTGCGGATTTATCTGACCGATCGGCGCGCCTTGATCGTCGGTATCCTGGTGCCGATCTTGATTGCTGCGTTCTTCGGCTACGTGTTCGGCGGCAACGGCGGCGAGACGGGCAGGATTCCCCTGGCGTTGGTCGACGAAGACCGCGGTGCCGTGTCGCGGGCAATCGCGGCGGACTTTGCCGACGAGCCGCTGGTCGCCGTGCAAACGCTCGATCGCTCGCGGGCCGAGCAGCAAGTGCGCAGCGGCAAAGTGCAAGTCGCCGCCCTGCTGCCGCAAAATTTCGGCGCCGAGGCAACGCGCGCGCTCAAGGGCGCAGACACGAAACCACGGGTCGAGCTTCTCATCGATCCAAGCCAGGCGATGAGCGGCCGCGTCGTCGAGGGTCTGTTCGCGCAGCATGCCATGCACGAAATCTCCAAGGCGGCATTCAGTGGCGACGCGGCGTCGGGGTTGCAGGGCGGCATTAAGCTTCCCTACGTGATCGCCATCAAGGTCACCGCGCCCGCGAAAATTCCCTACAATGGGTATGCGCATTCGTTCGCAGGAATGACCACCCAGTTCATTTTGTTCGCCGGCATCGACGCCGGGATACTGCTGCTGCTCACCCGTGAGCGCGGCATCTGGCAGAGATTGCGCTCGGCGCCGCTCAGCAAGACGGAATTTCTGCTGGCGCGAACGCTTGCGACGACGCTGATCAGCCTGTTTCAGTTCGCAGCGATCTATTGCGCCGCCGTCGGCATCTTTGGCGTGCGAATCTCCGGCAGCGTGCTCGGTTTTGCGGCCCTCGCCGTTGCGCTGTGCGTGTTGAACGCGACCTTCGGCCTGATGCTGTCCTCGATCGGGCGCAGCGCCGGGGCGACCCGCGGCATTGCCATGGTGGTCACGTTGCTGTTGGTGATGGTCGGCGGCGCGTGGGTGCCGTCCTTCGTATTCCCGTCCTGGCTGCAACGCGCCTCGCTGGCGGCACCGACGCGCTGGGCGGTCGACGGCTTGGACGCCATGACCTGGCGAGGTCTCGGGCTCGATGCGGCCGTGGCGCCGCTGCTGGTGCTCGCCGCCTCCGCCGTCATGTGTCTCGCGATCGCCATCTGGCAGTTTCGTTGGGAAGACTAGGCGGAGAGAGTCGCGGGATGCGAAACACGTGAGTGCAGCGATTCCACCGGGCAAGCGTCTGGCGCTATTTTTCGACGGCACGTGGAACGAGCCGCCGGATCACACCAACGTGCGCCGCTTGCGGCTCATGTTGGGAGAGCGTGGCGCCGACGGCTTGGAGCAGCGCGCCTTCTACGATCCGGGTATAGGAACCCGGTGGTACGACCGCCTGAGCGGCGGGCTCATCGGCGCAGGGCTCTCGGCAAACATCAGAAACGGCTATCGCTGGCTGGTCGAGAATTACGACGAGGGCGATGAAATCTATCTGTTCGGCTTCAGCCGCGGCGCGTTCGCCGCGCGCAGCCTGGCCGGCATCATCGCACGCTACGGACTGCTGCGTGCCGATGCGCCCATCTCATTTTCGCAATTGTATGAGCGCTACCAGAAAGGCGACGCGGTAGCGACGATTTACGAATTGATTCGCGCCAAGCATCAGTCCGTCACGCTCGGCTTCGAGGATCAGGCGCTGCTGCGGCATTCGTACTACCGGCGCAACATGATCAAGATGGTGGGAGTCTGGGACACGGTCGGCTCGATCGGATTGCCGTTCGGCACGTTTCCCGGGCTGAGCCGGCGCATGCTGAAGTTTCACAATACGAACCTCAGCGTCACCATCGAGCACTCGTATCAGGCACTGGCGATGGATGAGCATCGGGCACCCTATTGGGCGGTTCTGTGGACGCATTTCCGGCCCATTGCGCCGGACGTCAAGCCGGTTGCGCGTGACGATGAGCGCTGGATCGAACAGCGCTGGTTCCCCGGCGCGCACGCCAATGTCGGCGGCGGCTACCGCCTCGATCCGCTGCCCAATCGGCCGCTGCGCTGGCTGCAAGCCAAGGCGGCGGCGTGCGGACTCGATTTTCGGCGCCTCGCGGATCCCGCCGACGACAGCCTCGCGGTGATGCCGCGCGATTCCTATCGCGAGTTTCTGCACGGATTTTGGCGAATCGCGACCTTCGGCCGCCGTTACGTGCGTTGGGTATTTTCCGATCCCGTGCGCAAGCTTAGCGCCGCCGGCACGAACCATGCGGTTTTGGGTTGGTTGCAAACCGTCAACGAACGGATCGATGAATCCGTATGGCAACTCTGCCGCGATCACCCGACGTATCGGCCGCTCGGCCTGCTCGAGTGGGCGCGACGCACCGGACAAGACCTGGAGGCCCTCATTGCGAACCCTCAACACTGGATGGCGTTTAGCGCGGCCATCGACAGACCCGGCATCGAGATGCGCGATCCGCCCCCGGTCGATGAGGAATAACCGCCCCGCTTGGCGGCTCGCAGCCCGCGCCGCCGGGGGCTGCGCACGCGCGTGCGGGGTGCTGCTGCTGTGCGCGTCGAGCCTGTGCAGGGCTGCATCGCCGCCGCAGCCGTCGGCGTGGACCGAAAGCTTCGTCTCACGCGTCGAGGCGCTGGCGCTGCTCGAGACGCTGAATTCAGACCTCTTGAGCCACGACAGCGCCACCGCGACGCTCGAGCGTTGGTGCGCGGCGCATCGGTTGGCGACGCCGGCTCACATGGTCGCGGTGCGAGTTCCGAATGTCGACAAGCCGCCTTCGCCTGCGCTGCGCTCGCTGCTCAAAGTTGCTCCGCAAACCGCGGTCCGCTATCGGCGGGTGAGACTCGAGTGCGGGGCGCTGGTTCTGTCGGAGGCGGATAACTGGTATGTCCCCGATCGTTTGACGCCCGCGATGAACGCGCTCTTGGACAGTACCGAGACGCCGTTTGGCGTCGTGGTGCGCCCGCTTCATTTCCAGCGCCATACGCTGTCCTCGACTTTGCTCTGGATGCCGCTGCCCGCGGGTTGGGAAATGGATGCACACAGCCAACGGCAGCTCGGCGCTGAACCCATACGCTCGCAGATCTTGGAACACCGCGCGCTTCTGACATTGCCGGACGGCACGCCGTTCAGCACCGTGATCGAAACCTACACCAACAACGTGCTGGCCTTCGCGGCGGTGCAGCCTTGAGCGCGGGACGAGAGCGTCGATGGCGGGGACGAACCCGAGGCGCAAGCGCAGACGCGCGCGCATCGCGAGTCGCATATTTGAGGCCATGCGACTACTCGACAAGGTTGCCCGCAGTCACAGGCCGTTCGTCTTGGCGCTCGACCGCATGCCGGGAACGGCCCTCGAGGTCACGGGCCCGAGTTGCTATGCGCAGCAGGTTGCCCAGTGTCCATTGCGCTTCGTCCTCGGCGACGACTTGACGCGCGCCTGCGCCGAACTCGCGTTCGCGGACGGCACGCGGCTGTCGGGATGCCTGGATCTGCTCAGAATTCCCGCGCGACGTCTGTGGATCGAATGGAACGATGAAGTTCACCAGCGGGTGATCTGCGAGACCCAGTCGGATGCTGCGTACCCTGTTGCCTGCTCGGGGCGCCGCGTCGGCGTGCTCTTGGACGGCGCGGAAGACGGCTGGCGCGCGGTGATGAGAACCTTTTGGGCCGATGCGGCCGATGAAGCGTCCGAGGCAACCCTGTCGCCGCTCGAGACGCATCTCGACTTGCGCGGCGGATTTACCCTGCCGGGCGGCATCGCCTGCGACAGCGGGCGCGCCAATGCGGCGACCCGCTGTCTGCTCGAGCACGCGCGATTTCGCTTCGACGATGCGTGGGCCGCGTACTACCGGGCCGCGGCGGCAAGTGCCGTCACCCAGCAAGACGTGGTGCATCGGTCGGTGGCGGCGGTGGCGGCAGACGCGCCATTGATACTCGCGTTTTT
>CAYRAC010000009.1:0-24968 GCA_964422045.1 uncultured Steroidobacteraceae bacterium | reverse complement strand
GCAGCACCATCATTACGCGTGCGGAGGTCATGGAGGGCATCGCCGAGATGATCCCGCAGATTCAGGTCGAAGCGACCTTTCCCGACGGCACCAAGCTCGTCACCGTGCACCATCCGATCGTCTGAGGAGCGACAGCGATGATTCCAGGCGAAATACTCTGCGCCCCGGGCGACATCGAATTGAACGCGGATCGCCCGACTCTCGATGTGCATGTCGAGAACACCGGCGACCGGCCGATCCAGGTGGGCTCGCACTATCATTTTTATGAGACCAACTTAAGTCTCAAATTCGACCGCGAACCGACCCGCGGCTATCGCTTGGATATTGCCGCGGGCACTGCGGTGCGCTTCGAACCGGGCCAGGGCAGGAGCGTTCGCTTGGTTCGGTATGGCGGCCTGAAGCGCGTCTACGGCTTTCAGGGAAAAGTGATGGGAGCTCTCTGACATGGCCGTGAAAATATCCCGGCAGGCGTATGCCGAAATGTTCGGCCCCACGATCGGCGATCGCATTCGACTCGCGGACACGGCGCTCGTCATCGAAGTCGAGAAAGACCTCACCTGCTACGGCGAGGAAGTGAAATTTGGCGGCGGCAAGGTGATTCGCGACGGCATGGGGCAGGGGCAGGCGACGAGCGGTGCCGTGGCCGATACGGTGATCACCAATGCGTTGATCGTCGATCATTGGGGAATCGTCAAAGCCGACGTCGGACTCAAGAACGGGGCGATCTGGGGCATCGGCAAGGCGGGCAATCCCGACGTGCAATCGCAGGTCAGCATCCCGATCGGGGCCGCGACCGAAATCATCGCCGGCGAGGGCCTGATATTGACGGCGGGCGGCATCGACAGTCACATCCACTTCATCTGTCCGCAGCAAATCGAGGAGGCGCTGACCTCGGGTGTGACCACCATGTTCGGCGGCGGCACGGGGCCTGCCGCCGGCACCAGCGCAACCACGTGCACGCCGGGGCCCTGGCACATCCACAGCATGCTGTTGGCGGCGGAAGCCTTTCCCATGAACTTGGGATTCGTCGGCAAGGGCAACGTCAGCATGCCCGAACCCGCCCGCGAACAAATCCGCGCCGGCGCGGTGGGTTTGAAATTGCATGAAGACTGGGGCACGACGCCGGCGGCGATCGACAACTGCCTGCGCGTGGCCGATGAGATGGACGTGCAGGTCGCCATCCACACCGACACCCTGAATGAATCCGGATACCTCGAGGCGACGCTCGCGGCCATCGGCGGCCGTACCATCCACACCTTTCATACCGAGGGTGCTGGCGGCGGCCACGCGCCCGACATCATCAAGGCCGCCTCGCATGAGAACGTGCTGCCGAGTTCGACCAATCCGACGCGCCCCTACACCATCAACACCATCGATGAGCACTTGGACATGCTCATGGTATGTCACCACTTGGATCCGGCCATTGCGGAGGACATCGCTTTCGCAGAATCGCGCATTCGACGCGAGACCATCGCCGCCGAGGACATCCTGCACGACATCGGCGCTTTCTCCATGATGTCCTCGGATTCGCAGGCCATGGGCCGGGTCGGCGAAGTCATCATTCGCACCTGGCAGACGGCGCATAAAATGCGCGAGCAGCGCGGCAGCTTGAGCGGCGACCCGGCCACTCACGACAACGCCCGCATCAAGCGCTACATCGCCAAGTACACCATCAATCCCGCGATTACCAACGGTATCGGCCACCTGGTCGGTTCCGTCGAGGTCGGCAAATTGGCCGACCTGGTGCTGTGGAAACCAGCGTTCTTCGGCGTGAAGCCGAGTCTCATCATCAAGGGTGGCATGATCGCCGCGGCGCCCATGGGCGATCCAAACGCCTCGATCCCGACGCCGCAGCCCTCGCATTATCGCCCGATGTTCGGCGCCTTCGGCCGCGCGCTCGAGAAATGCGTGACCTTCGTGTCCGGCGCCGCGCTCGAGAACCCGGCATTCACGAACCTGGGGCTTAAGAAACGGCTCGAGCCGGTGCGCGCGACGCGGCGGCTGCGCAAGTCCGACATGATTTTGAACGACGCGCGGCCGCATATCGAGGTCGACAGCGAGACCTACGAAGTGCGCGCGGACGGGGAGCTTCTGACCTGTCAGCCGGCGATGAGCCTGCCCATGACGCAGCGCTATTTCTTATTTTAGGACTGGAAGCGATCATGAGTCAGCGCCAGGGTACCGTACGCCTCACCTTCGATGCGCGCAGCAAGAGCCGGTTGTTGCTCACCCTCGAGGGCGGCGAACGCGCGGCGCTGATCGTCGAACGCGGCCGCTTGCTGCGCGGCGGCGATCGCGTGATCACGGAGGATGGGCGCGAGATCGACATCATCGCCGCCGAGGAGTCGCTGCTCGAAGCCGGGAGCGATGATCCCTGGCTGATTGCGAAGGCCGCCTACCATCTCGGTAACCGCCACGTGGCGGTGCAGGTGATGCCGAACCGGTTGCGATTTTTGAATGACCATGTGCTCGAGGAGATGGTGAAGGGACTGGGATTGCGCGTCCATGCGGTGGTCGCGGCGTTCGAGCCCGAGGGTGGGGCCTATGGCCACCACCATGCGCATGGCAGCCAGCTGCCGCTGGTGCAGCCGAAGATTCACGAGTTTTCGGTCAAGTGACGCCACTCGCGCTCACGCGGCTGCTGCAATTGAGCAGTCAGGCATTGCCGATCGGCGGTTATAGCCACTCGCAAGGACTCGAGTCCGCGATCGAGCAGCGCATCGTGGTGGATGAGGATTCTGTATTGCGCTGGATTTTGGACGTGCTCAAGTTTTCGATGGCAACGTTCGAGATCCCGCGACTCAAGTGCTTGATGGCGGCCTGGGCGCTCGATGACCCAGCGGCCGTCGCGTCCTTGAACCAAGATTATCTCGCCACACGGGAATCCGCCGAACTGCGCGCCGCGGCGGTGCAAATGGGGTTCTCGCTGCGCGCGTTGCTCTATGTGCTCCCCGACCTGCCCGCGGCGACGATCGGCGCGCTGCGCAACATTCAAGAACCCTCCCTGCCCTGTGTATGGGGCGCGGCAGCGACCGCGTGGCAGATCGAGGCGCGCGAGGCCGCCCTCGGCTACCTCTGGGGGTGGGCGGAGAATCAGGTCTTGGTGTCGATGAAAACGCTGCCCCTGGGGCAATCGGCCGGCCAGCGCGTACTGCTCGCGCTGGGAGCGCACATCGCGCAGCTCGCTGACGAGCCGGCCGCGGAGTCGTACTCGAACTACGCGCCGGCGCTCGCGATACTCTCGGCGCAGCACGAAACTCAATATTCCAGGCTATTCAGATCCTGACATGACACAGAAAGCATCACCGCTGCGCGTGGGGATTGGCGGTCCGGTGGGCTCGGGAAAAACCGCGCTCACCCTCGCTCTGTGCCGCGCCATGCGCGAGCGGCACGACATTGCCGTGGTCACGAACGATATCTACACCGAGGAAGATGCGCAGTTCTTGGTGCAGAACCAGGCATTGTCCGCCGACCGTATTCTGGGCGTGGAGACCGGCGGCTGCCCGCACACGGCCATCCGCGAAGATGCTTCCATCAATCTGGAGGCGGTTTCGCGCCTGTCGCAGCGCTTCCCGGGACTCGATCTGATCTTCGTCGAGAGCGGCGGCGATAATCTGGCGGCAACGTTCAGTCCGGAACTGTCCGATCTCACGCTGTACGTGATCGATGTCGCGGCAGGCGACAAGATTCCGCGCAAGGGCGGCCCGGGAATCACCAAATCGGACCTGCTGGTGATCAACAAGATCGATCTCGCGCCCATGGTCGGGGCATCGCTCGAGGTGATGGAGCGGGACGCCAAGAAAATGCGCGGCGAGCGCCCGTTCGTATTTACGAATTTGAAGTCGGGGCAGGGGCTTGCCACCGTGGTCGACTTCATCGAGCGCGAAGGGCTTTTCACGGCCGCAGCCGGCGGCTAGTTATTGAATCAACAAGTTAGGCGCGAGCATCGGCTAATTCGACATCAGGGCGCGGATCGACCGAATCTCATGACAAAGGCGCTGGCGACGACAATGGGCAATAACCCAAAAAGAACCAGGAAAATCGCCAACGGCCAGAGGTGCGTACAAAACTGTGCCAGATCGTACCCTTGTGCGCCGACGGGTACTTCATCGGACTGGCGTACGAAAACCAATATCATTATTCCCAGTGCCAAAAAGTTTCCGGCAAATTCGACGCCGGCGAGCGGAAGCAGCCTCACCGACGTGGTCGGGGTGACTGTGATTGTCCCCCGCGGGATGAATGCCCACAGGCTCGCGATCGATGAAATCAATACCAGCAGGGCAAACAGATTAAAGCGATCGTCGGTGTAAATCCGATCATTGAACAAGAGTAATCCAAAGCCGATGAGCACAACCTTGAGAAGGGCTCGCAGGGGCAGCCATTTTCTATATTTGTTCCAGTCAATAATTCTGACCACTTCGCCGCTGCGTTGCGGCCTGAAGCCAAACGGGTACCAAAAACTCACGCCGCACTGTTCCTTGTTGCGAATCAGCACCATGCGATTTGGCTTCCGTATCGCGCCTAGAGCTGCTCGAACAGAATGTCCTTGGCGCCTTTCCACAGCACCTCGACGCCGAGCGCCCGCAAGTTCTCCTTGCCTTCGACGATGGTGAGAAAGTGGTTGCCCGCCAATTGTCCGACCTTGCTGGCGAAGGCGCAGCTGCCGTAGGCGATCAGGATCTCAGTTTCGCTGAAGCCGCCGGGATAGAACAGCACGTCGCCCACCGAGGGGTGGCTGGTGTGATTCTCGAACCCGGTTTTCAGATCGAAGTCACCGAGCGGAATCCAGCAGGCCTCGCCGCTCCAGCGCACGTGAATGATTTGCTGCTTATACGGCAGCAACTTGCCGAAAGCGGCCACGGTTTTCGGCGCCTCGGGATGCGGGACGGCGATGAAGGTATAACCGCCGGCCGTGATGCGAACGGATTTCATTGTCGAAGCATAGCGGATCTTGCGGGGCCGCGGCAGCTCGCGCTGTGATAGTGTCGGCGGCGTGAGTGCCGAAACCTCCATCCGTGAGTACATCCGCGCGCTACCCAAGGCGGAATTGCATGTGCATATCGAGGGCACGCTCGAGCCGGAGCTCGCGTTTCGACTGGCCGCGAAGCATGGCGTGACGCTGCCGTACGGCGGCGTCGAGGAGCTGCGCCGCGCGTATCAGTTCACGGATCTGCAGTCATTTCTGGACATTTATTACGCCGGCTCCGACGTGCTGCGCGATGCCGAGGATTTTTATTGGCTGACCCGGGCCTATCTCGAGAAAATACATCCCCAGGGCGTGGTGCACGTCGAGATCTTTTTCGACCCCCAGGCGCACGCCGCGCGCGGCGTGACGATCGCCGCCCAATTGCACGGCATGTGGCGCGCCCTGCATGAGGCCGAGGCAGAATTCGGCATCACGTCGCGCCTGATCCTGTGTTTTCTGCGGCATTTGAGCGCGGCCGACGCCATGCGCACGCTCGAGGAGGCGCTGCCTCACAAGAGCCTGATCGCGGCGGTGGGCCTCGATTCGACGGAAGCGGGGCATCCACCGGAAAAGTTCACCGAGGTGTTCGCCCGCGCGCGGCAGGAAGGATTGCCGGGCGTCGCGCACGCCGGCGAGGAAGGCCCCGCGGCCTACATCCACGGGGCGCTCGATGCGTTGCAGGTGTTTCGTATCGATCATGGCGTGCGCTGCGAAGAAGACGAGGCACTCATGCGCCGCCTTGCACTGCAGCGCATACCGCTCACGGTGTGCCCGTTGTCGAACATCAAATTGAAAGTCTTCGAGCGCATTGAATTGCACAATCTCAAGCGCCTGCTCGAGCGCGGCCTGTGCGTCACGGTCAATTCCGATGACCCGGCGTATTTCGGCGGCTATCTGCTCGAGAACTACCTCGCGGTTCAGCAGGGCCTCGATTTGTCGCGCGAGGAACTGGCGACGCTCGCGCGCAATTCGATCGAAGCGTCGCTGCTCACCCCCGCCCAAAAGGAGCGCTGGTTCGCTGACATCGACCGCCAGGTGCAGGCTTAAACGGCGTCGCGCGCGTGAACGCGGCGATTCGCCACCCACACCGAGTGGATGTTGCTGCGTGCGGCGTGATAAATGATCTTCTGCAAGATCTGGCCGGGCGCCGCGGACTGCTCCAGCTTGAGGTTGCTGTCGGGGGCCTGCGTATCGATCACGATGGCATCGAATTGGAAGCCCGCGCGGAATAATCCGATGGGCAGGTCGAGCGCGATCCCGCCGCCCGCCGTCGCCAGCCAGAATGCCGTCGTGGCATCGATGCGCGAGTCGGGAGTGCGGCGCTGCGTCCGCGCGAGGGTGGAATCGACGCCGGATTCGAGGCTGCGCGAGGCGATAATGGCCTGACGCGCGTTCTCGAGAATCGAGGGGCTTGCGCCGCCGGAAATATCCGTGCCGAGTCCGACGTGCATGCCCTGTTGCAACAGGCGGCGCAGCGGAAATACGGCGTCCGAAAAATACACATTCGACAAGGGACAATGCGCAACGCCGGCACCGGCGGCCACGATCGTGGCCGCATCGGCAGCGCCGATGAAGTTGCCGTGCGCGAGGATGGTATGCCGGGACAAAAGCCCGAAGCGCTCGAGAGCGGCGGTGTCCGAGATGCCGCAGCGCGCGAGCACGTAGGCATGTTCCCAATCGCTTTCAGAGCAATGGGTCTGGACGTGGCAGCCGCTCTCGCGTGCCAGCCGCCCGAGTCCCGCGAGCAATGCATCGGTGCAGGAGGGGATGAAGCGCGGCGTGATCACCGGCAGGATCAGCCGCTGCTCGTTGCCGGGCAGCGCGCGCACATACTCGATGAATGCGCGCGTTTCGGCTTCGGCCAGCTGGGCGGAGCTGTCGCGATAGAACGCGGGGCATTGTCCCGGGTCGTCCATGGCGACGCGGCCGATGAGCGCACGCTGGCAGCGCGAGAGGCAGATGTCGGCCAACGCCTGCGTCGCCGCCAAATGGATGGTCGCGAAATACACCGCGGTGGTCGTGCCGTTGGCGAGCAGTCCCGCGACCAGCGATTCGTAGGTGGTGCGTGCGAATTGCGTGTCCGCGAAGCGCGCCTCGAGTGGAAAGGTACACGACTGCAACCACTCCTCGAGCGGCAGGTCGAGCGCCGATCCAAGTTGCGGCCATTGCGGCGCGTGCACATGCAGATCGATGAGTCCCGGGAGCAGATACTGGCCGGGCTCGAGCGTCACCAGCGTGCCGGCGGCCCGGTGGCGCTCGCTCAGGGCCGCAGCCTCGGGCGTCTGCGACCTCAGCACCGCCCGAATGACGCCCTGCTGATCGACGATGATGAGCGCATTCGGCAGGTACTCAAGCTCGGTGTGCGTCGGCGCATGCAGCGCCGGGCCGAGAAACGCGCGTTCGACGGCGAGCCTAAGCGAGGTCATGCGGGGCTTTGCACGTGCTGCAAGAAATCCACCAAGACGCGCGCGGCGACATCGGCATCGTCGGCGCTCATCGACTCCTGGGGATGATGACTGATGCCGCCGTTGCCGCAGCGGACGAACAGCATGCCGATGCCGGTGAGGCTCGCCATCATCATGGCATCGTGTCCCGCGCCGCTCGCGAGGCGCGGCGCCTCGCGGCCGGTCACGCGCAAGGCGCTCGCGGCCCACGCTTCTTGCAGCGCCGGCGTGCAGGCGACGCTTGCGGCATCGAGTACCCGGACTTGCGTCGCGGAAACGCCGCGCCGCGTCGCGATTCGTTGAATCTCGGCGCGGATGTCGGCATCCGCCGCGTCGCGCAGCGCGTCCTCACCCGAGCGGATATCGATGGACAAATCGCAGCGTCCCGGAATCACATTCACCGCACCTCCCGGCACCTCGAGCTTGCCCACCGTGCCGACCACGCCGGGTTGCGCGCTGCAGCGGCGCTCCACGGCCAGGACGATTTCCGCGGCGGCGGCGGCGGCGTCATGCCGCAACGACATGGGAACCGTGCCCGCGTGGCCGGACATGCCGGTGATCGTCACCATGCTGCGCAGGCTACCGGCGATGCGGGTGACTACACCCACAGGCTCCGATGCCGCGAGCAGCACGGGTCCTTGTTCGATGTGCACCTCGACGAAGCACGCCACATCGGCGGGGTTTCTGGCGATGGCGGGAATGGCCGCCACGTCGTGGCCGGCGGCGAGGATCGCCTCACGCAAGCTGACGCCCGCCGCATCGAGGCTGTCCAACACCGTGGGGTCGAATCGTCCGGCAATGGCGCGGCTCCCCAAAAATGTCGATTTGAAGCGCACGCCTTCCTCCTCGGCAAAGCCCAAGATCTCGAGCGGGTAAGCGAGCTTCACGCCGCTGCGGCGCAGCCACCCGGCGACGGCGATCGGCAGTACGACACCGAGTCGTCCATCGTATTTACCGGCATTGATGACCGTGTCGTAGTGCGAGCCGGTGAGTACCCGTTGGTGGGAGCGACCGTCGCCGTCGAGCCGGCCGACGACGTTGCCCACCGCGTCGATGTGCGCCGTAAGACCCGCTGCCAGCATGTAATCGCGAATGCGTGCCGCCGTGGCGCGATGCGTCGGCGTGAGGTAGGAGCAGGTGAGAGCATCGTCCGTCTCGCTCAAGGTGGCGAGATCCTCGGCCATCGCCATGATGGCCTGTCCCAACGGCTCGTCCACCAGATCCGCCACGCGAAAGCGCGCTATTCGACAGATTTCGCGCAAAGCGACCTGTCGCTCCTCGTTCAAGTCGTGAGTTACCCGCTCGGCCAGGGCGGCAATCACGCTGTCGGGCGTGTGGCCCTTGACCGCCAGCACGAAGGGAAATCCAAAGCGGCTGCGATATTCGGAATTGAGCGACTGCAGCCGCTGCAGCTGCTGCGCGGTGCAGGCCGAGAGGCCGGCACCCTTCTGCTCGCCGGTCGAGGCCGCCGTGAGCCCGCCTTTGAGCGCCGCGCGTCCCGCAAGCTCCGGATGGGCGCGTATCAAGGCCAGCTGCTCATCCGCGGAGGCCTGCATGAGCGCATCGCACATCGTCCGGTGAAGGCCGAGGGCGCTCGCGAACGGACGCAGCGCCGCGGCACGCTCAGCCACCCACGGCGAATGTTCGAACAGGGGCCCCACGGATGCGACAAATTCGTCGCCCGACATGCGGTTGAGATGAGTGAGCGTAATCACGGCGGATGCGTCGCGGCCCAGTGCCGCGCGATATCGATTCGCCGGCAGATCCACACGCGCTCGTGCGTGCCCACGTAGTCGAGAAAGCGCTCGAGGGCCGCGATGCGGCCGGGCCGGCCGCAGAGCCGTGCATGCAAGCCGATCGACAGCATCTTGGGCGCATCGAGCCCGAGCGGGTCGCCTTCGCGGTACAGGGTGTCGAAGGAGTCGCGCAGATAGTCAAAGAACTGGGTACCTGAATTGAAGCCTTGCAGGGCGGCGAATCGCATGTCGTTGCTGTCCAAGGCATAGGGCACGACCAGATGCGGCGTCAGCGCCGCGCCCTTGGGCACGTGGGTCCAATACGGCAAATCGTCGGCATAGGAATCGGAGTCGTAGAGAAAGCCGCCGTGTTCGACAAGCAGCCTCCGGGTATTCGGACTATCGCGCCCCGTGTACCAACCCACGGGGGCGGCGCCCGTGAGTCCCGTGAGAATGGCCACCGCCTCCGCCAGGTGCGCTCGCTCCGTGGCTTCGTCCATGAGTTGATAACTGATCCAGCGCAGTCCATGCGCGGCAATCTCGTGGCCGAGTTCGCGGTACGCCGCCACGGCCTCGGGATGGCGCTCGAGTGCGCGCGCCACCGCGAACACCGTCAAGGGCAAGCGTCTCTCTTCGAAAGCACGCAGCACGCGCCACAGACCTGCGCGCGAGCCGTACTCGAACAGCGACTCCATGCTCATGTGGCGCATCGGAAAGGCCGTCGCGCCGATGATTTCGGAGAGAAAGGTCTCGGACCCCGCATCGCCATCGAGCACGCAATTCTCGCCGCCTTCCTCATGATTCAACACGAAACTCAAGGCGATGCGTGCACCGTGCGGCCAGCGTGCGTGCGGCGCTTTGCGGCCGTAGCCGAGAAGATCACGCGCATAGGTCATTGCCGGCCTCCGAACACGCTCTTCAGATCGACGCCGCCGTCGCTGCGTTCCTCGAGGGTGAGATCCTCGAACACATGGTCCAGATGCGCCAGCATCAATTTGACCGCGTTGCGCTCGCGCCGCTCCAAGGTCTCCGTGAGTTCGCGATGCGCGTCCGGCGGACAGGGCATGGCACCCGGCGCCTGGTAGACCGCAATGATCAGCGAGGAGCGCGACACCAGGTCGCGCAGCAGCCCGAGCAGGATGCTGTTGCCGGCCGCTTCGGCCAGCAGCAGATGGAACTCGCCCGAGAGCTTCAGCATGGCGCGCCGGTCGTTGCGCCGCCATGCCTCGATTTCGCGCGCCAAGTGTTCGTGGAGGCGTTTCACGTCCTTGCGGGTCGCTGTCTTGATAAAGGTCTCGACGACATTCGCCTCGATGACCCGCCGCGCGGCGAACACTTCGCGCGCCTCGCGAATCGACGGTCTCGAGACCATGGCACCGCGGTTGCGCATCAAGGTGACCACCCGCTCGTGCGCGAGGCGTTGCAGCACCTGGCGCAGGCGGGTCCTGCCGACGCCAAAGATCTCGCACAGTTCGCTTTCCACCAAACGCGTCTCCGGCGGCAGGCTCTGGTCCATGATGGCGCTCCAAATGCGCGCGTGCACTTCGGCCGTGTCCATGCCGTTCAAGGCAGCCCGCTCAGTGAGGCGCGCCACGTTGGATCCAGTCGAGAAGTTGCGTGCGTTCGGGGTCGGTCATGCCGGTGAGGTTGCCGATCGGCATGGCGCGGGTTTGAACCTGCGGTGCAATGACGGCCACATGGGTCAGGATGTCTTGCGGCGTATCGAGCATCAACCCCTTGGGTGCCACCGAGAAACCCGGCTCGGTGGGTGTCGCCGAATGGCAGGGCGCACAGCGCACGGCGATGATGTGCGCGGCGCTCGCGAAACGGGCCGCCGGAAGTTGGCTCTCGCCGCTGACGGGCGTCTGGCGCGGTGCGAGCGCGGCGGCGGTTGCACCCAGAATCAGCAGAGCGAGCACGGCCGGCCAGGGCGAGGTCGCACCGCCGCGCAGGTGCCGCTTGTGGCGCTCGACGAAGTAGACGCGGATCAACGCCCCCACCGCCGAGAGGGCGATCAGCACCAGCCAGTTGTGGCGCGCGCCGAAGGTCAGCGCGTAGTGGTTGCTCAACATCGTAAAGAGCACCGGCAACGTAAAGTACGTGTTGTGCACCGAGCGCAGCTTGCCGCGCAGTCCCGCCTGCGGATCCGGATCGCGGCCCTCCTGCTTGGCGCGCACCATCTCGCGCTGTCCGGGAATGATGACGAAGAACACGTTCGCCACCATGATGACGCCGAGCATGGCGCCGAACTCGATGAAGGCGCCGCGACCGCTGAACAGATGGCAGAGTGCGTAGGCCGTCACGCACAGCAGCGCGCCCAAGATGCCGCCGAGCCACGCCCCGTGTCTGGCCAGGGCGGTGCGGCACAGTGCATCGTAGATGAGCCAGCCGCCGGCGATGAAGGCGATGCTGATGGCGATGGCCGCGGGCTTGCTCAGGGCGGCGACCCGCGGATCGATGAGATAAATCTCCGCCTGGCCGTAATACAAGAGAACCAGCAGAAAAAGACCGGACAGGAACGTGGCATAGGCTTCCCAGTAGAACCAATGCAGCGTCGGCGGTAATTCCCGCGGTGCAACCCGGTATTTCTGGGCATTGTAGAAGCCGCCGCCGTGCACCGCCCAGAGTTCGCCGCCGACGCCCTTCGCGGCGAGCGCAGCATCCGTCGGCGGCAGCAGATGATTGTCGAGCCACACAAAATAAAACGAGGCACCGATCCAGGCGATGCCGGTGATCAGATGCACCCAACGGCCGAGCAGGCTCGAGAATTCGATCAGGTAAGCGCTCATGAGGGCGAGCTACGCATCGGGATGAAAACTCCTGCCCAAGGAGGCCGGCTGATTCAAGCGGATGGTCTTCGGATCGCGGCAGATGATGACCAACACGATGATGGTGGCCGCATAGGGCAGCATGGAGAGGATTTCGCTCGGCACGCGCAGCCCAAAGCCCTGCGCGTGCAGCTGCAGGATGGTGACTCCGCCGAACAAGTAGGCGCCGAGCAGTACCCGCTCGGGTTTCCAGGTCGCGAACACCACCAGCGCCAAGGCGATCCAGCCGCGCCCGGCGCTCAGGCCCTCGACCCACATGGGTGTCATGGCGGTCGACAGGTATGCGCCGGCGATGCCGCTGGCGGCGCCGCCGAACAACACCGCAAGATAGCGCGTTTGAGTCACCGGCTGCCCGAGCGCATGGGCGATTGCCGGAGACTCGCCGACGGCGCGTAGCGTGAGACCGATGCGCGTGCGGGTGAGCACTCGATCGACGATGAAGTACAACAGAATCGAGCCGTACACCGCCGCGTCGAAACGAAACAGCAGCGGGCCTACGATGGGTAGATCCTTGAGCCACGGCAGCGGCAGCGGCTGAATTCCGGCGATCGGCAGGCCGAGGAATTTGCGGCCCATGAACGCACTCAGGCCGATGCCAAACAAGGTGAGCGCGAGACCGGTCGCGACTTGGTTGGTTTGCAGGCTCACCGCCAGAACGGCGAAAATCAATGCCAGCAACATCGAGGCGCACACCGCGGCGATGTAGCCCGCGACCAGGCTGCCGGTACCGACGCTCACGGCGAACGCGGCCAATGCACCGACCAACATCATGCCTTCGACGCCCAAGTTCAATACGCCGGCGCGCTCCGCGACGAGTTCCCCGAGGGCGGCGTAGATGAGCGGCGTCGCCGCGACGACCGTGCCGGTAATGACGGCGGTGAGGAATTCGACGTTCATACGGCGCTCGCCAGGCGCTGCCCGCGCAGACGGAAATTCACGAACAAATCCGCCGCCAACAAATAGAACAACAGCAATCCCTGGAACAGACCCGTAACGGCGGCCGGCAATTGCAGACCGAGCTGCACCGATTCGCCGCCGAGGTAGAGCAGCGACATGAGCAGCGCCGCGAGCACGATGCCGAGCGGATGCAGGCGCCCGACGAAGGCGACGATGATGGCGGCGAAACCGTAGCCCGGGGAGATATCCGACTGCAGCCGTCCAATCGGACCCACCACTTCGCAGATCCCCGCAAGTCCCGCGGCACCGCCGCTCAGGAGCAGCGCGAGCCAGACATTGCGCCGTTCGCTAAAGCCCGCATAGGCCGCGGCGGCGGGCGCTTGTCCGGCCACGAGCATCCGATAGCCCGCGAACAACTTGCTGGAGAAACCCCAGGACAAGCCCGCGAGAACGAGCATCAGTGGAAATGCCCAAGTCGCGCGCTGACCGTCGAGCAGCATCGGCAGGATGGTGTTGTCATCGAAAGCCTTGGATTGCGGGAAGTTATAGCCTTCGGGATCGCGCCACGCACCGTGCAGCAGGTAGGCGAGCAGCAATTGGGCGATGTACACCAGCATCAGGCTCACGAGGATCTCGCTGGTGTTGAAGCGGGTGCGCAAATACGCCGGGATTGCAGCCCAGGCCGCGCCGCCGGCGACGCCCGCCAGCAGGATCACCGGCAGCGCCAACGAGCCCAGGCGTGCGCCGCAGAATAGGGCGACGCCGCCGCCACAGATCGCGCCGAGCGTGAGCTGTCCCTCGGCGCCGATGTTCCAGACGTTGGCGCGAAATCCGATCGCCAATCCCAAGGCGCATAACGCCAGGGGCGTCGCTTTCAAGAGCAATTCGCCCCAGCCGTACAGGGTATTCAAGGGCTCGACGAAGAACACCTCGAGCGCGTTCAACGGGGCCTTGCCGAGCACGGCGAAAATCACGAAGCCGGTGGCGAGCATTGCCAGCGAGGCGATCAGCGGGGCGGCGACGCGCATCACGTTGGAGGGTTCGGCGCGCCGCTCGAGCCGCCACGGAAGCTCAAGCATGCAGGCTCTCCTGCGTGCCCGTCATGAGCAGGCCCACGGCCTCGACGGTGAGTTGCGCGCGCGGTTGCGGCGGCGACAGGCGGCCGGCCGTCAACACGGCGATGCGATCGCACAACGTGAACAGCTCATCGAGTTCCTCGGAGATCACCAGCACGGCGGAGCCTGAGTCGCGCAGCGCAATGAGCGCATGATGGATCAATTGTGCGGCGCCGACGTCCACGCCCCAGGTCGGTTGCGCGGCGAGCATCACCTTCGGCGCGAGTCGAATCTCGCGGCCGACGATGAATTTTTGCAGGTTGCCGCCGGACAGCCGCTCGGCTGCCGACAGTTCGCTGCCACACTTGACCTGGAAGTCTTTGATCGTGGCGCGCGCCGCGAGGCGCGCGACGTTGCGTTTGACGACACCGTGTCCCACCATCCCGGCGCGCTCACCGGTGAGGAGCGCATTGTCAGTCAATGACATGGCCGGGACCGCGCCGCGTCCGAGCCGCTCCTCGGGAACGAAGCCCAAGCCGAGTCCGCGTCGCTGCGCGGCGCCCAAGGCATCGACGCGCTGGCCGCACAGGCTGATGCAGCCCGTGTGCGCGCCGAGCGCCTCGCCGGACAGGGCGGTCAATAACTCGGCCTGGCCGTTGCCGGAGACGCCCGCGATGCCGACGATCTCGCCGCCGCGGACCGCAAGATCGATATGCTGCAGCGCCGTGCCGAACGGATCGCGCGCGGCCATGGAGAAATCCTGCAACTCGAGCCGGACCTCGCCCGCCTCGCGCGGCACTGGCGGCTGCTCCTCGAGATCGCTCCCCACCATGAGCCGCGCCAGGCTCGCGTTCGATTCCTCTCGCGGGCGCGCGGTGCCGCTGACCCGGCCGGCGCGCAGCACCGTGGCGTTGTCGCACAGCGTGCGAATCTCATCGAGCTTGTGGCTGATATAGAGAATACTCATGCCCTCGCCGGCGAGCCGGCGCAGCGTCGCGAACAGCTGCTGCACGGCCTGCGGCGTCAAGACCGAGGTCGGTTCGTCCATGATCAAAAGCTTCGGCGATTGCAGCAGACAGCGGACGATCTCCACCCGCTGCCGTTCACCGACCGACATGCTGTGCACCAGCCGCTGCGGGTCGATCGGCAGTCCGTAACGCTCGGCCACTTCGCGAATGCGCGGCGCGAGCGCGATCGGAGTGATGCGCTCGTCCAAGGCGAGGGAGATATTCTCCGCAACGCTCAAGGTCTCGAACAGCGCAAAATGCTGAAACACCATGCCGATACCGAGGCGGCGTGCTTCCGCGGGACTTGAAATGCTGACGTTGCGGCCTTCCCAGGCGATGCTGCCCGCATCCGGCCGCGTCACGCCGTAGATGATTTTCATCAAGGTGCTCTTGCCGGCGCCGTTCTCGCCCATGACCGCATGGATTTCGCCCACGTCCACCGACAGGTCGATGGCATCGTTGGCGAGGATGGTGGGATAGCGCTTGGTGATGCCGCTCAGTCGCAGACGCGGTACGGGTGATGCCTCGTTCATGGGGTCTTGCGATGCTCCGCGCCGCAGCCTTGGCACTCGCCGCTGCAATCCTTGAGATCCGGTAGCGCTACGGTGGTCACGCCGGCGTCCATCTGCTGCAGCAACTGCGCGGCGATCGCGATGGCGATGGCGCCCGGCAGCTTGCTGGCAATTCCCGCAACGCCGATGGGGCAAACGAGACGCGCCACGGTCGCGCGCTCGACGCCGTCGCGCAGCAACCGCGAGCGAAACCGCGCCGCCTTGCTGGCCGAGCCGATGAGCCCGAGCCAGCAGCCATCCGTGCGGGCGAGGACCCTGCGGCACAGTTCATAGTCGAGTGCGTGATCGTGAGTCATGACCACGAATCGCGTGGCAGCGGGCGCCAAGTCGACCCAGTCGGCCGGCCGCACGCAAAGCCGCGCGCTAACGCCGTCCGGCAATCCCGCGGGTAGCAGTTCGGCGCGAGAATCGATCCAGGTGATCTCGTAGAGCGCGAGGTCCGCCAACAGCCGCACCAGCGCCTGGCCCACGTGTCCGGCACCGAAAATCGTCAGCGGCGGACGCTCGGGATTCGCGATCTCGAGCAAGGTGTCGCGGTGCGCCGATCGCTGCAGGGCGGGCGCATGCGCGCCCGCGAGCGAGCGTTGCAGTCGACGCGAGACCGCGCCCGCGGCGAACTCGATGGTGATGGCAACGCCGTCGCGTTCGCGCATCCGGCGCGCCGCTTTCGTCAGCCACGGCAAGTCATCGCGCGTGAGCCGTTCGAGCCACAGTTGCACGCGCCCGCCGCAGCACTGTCCAAGCTCGGTTCCCAACGTGAGGTCGGCGATACGCACCGGGACGGCGCCCGCGTCGCGCAGCAGTTCGCGTGCCGCCGCAGTGGCGTACCACTCGAGCCGGCCGCCACCGATGGTGCCCACGGTGCCGGCGCCGTCGATGAGCATGCTCGCGCCCGGTTCGCGCGGCGCCGATCCGCGCAACGTCACCACGGTGACCCGCACCACGGCCGCGTGTTGCAGAAGCAACGTGCGTGCGCTGTCGATCCAATGGCCGGTGAGCGGCTTGAGCCAGGAGTCCGCGATGTTTCGCGCCATCGGCCGTTGCCGCCGTGAGGTAGCACTCATGCGGCGCGTCCGGCGCTCAGCAGATCGATCGCGTGCAGCACCGCTTCGGGCGTTGCGGGCGCCGGCAGATGCGGCAGGCTGCCCGCGGGGCCGCACGCGGCGCAGGCATCGCGGATGGCATGGAACACCGACAGCGCCAGCATCAGCGGCGGTTCGCCCACCGCCTTGGAGCGGTAAATGGAATCCTCGGCATTGGGCGCCGCCGGCAGCAGCTCGATCCGCGCAGCGGCGGGCCAGTCGCGCACCGTGGGAATCTTGTAGGTCGAGGGCGCATGCGTGCGCAGATCTCCCGCCTCGCTCCAATACAGCTCTTCGCTGGTGAGCCAACCGACGCCCTGCAGGAAACCGCCTTCGATTTGGCCCAAGTCGATGGCCGGGTTCAGCGAGGCGCCGACGTCATGCAAGATGTCGACGCGTAACAGCTCGGTTTCACCCGTGAGCGTGTCGACCGCCACTTCGGCCACGGCGGCGCCGAAGGCAAAGTAGAAAAAAGGCCTGCCGATTTTGGTGTCCTTGTTCCAATGGATCTTCGGGGTACGGTAGTAACCCGTTGCGGACAGGGACACGCGCGCTTCGTGGGCACTTCTCGCCATGGCGGCAAACGACAGGGATTTCGCACCCGCGTGCACGAAGCCATCGGCAAAGCGGATTTCGTGTGCGGCCACCCCGTGCTGCGTTGCGGCCAACTCGGCGAGGCGATCGCGAATCGTGATCGCGGCCGCCTGCGCCGCCTTGGCGTTCAAGTCGGCGCCCGATGAGGCGGCCGTGGCGGAGGTATTCGGTACCTTGCTGGTATCCGTCGCGGTGATTCGGATATTCGACAGCGGCACTCCCAACTCCGCGGCGACGACCTGCGCCACCTTGACGTGCAATCCCTGGCCCATCTCCGTGCCGCCGTGGTTGAGGAGCACGGTGCCGTCGGTATAGACCTGAAGCAACGCCCCGGCCTGGTTGAACAATGTCGAGGTGAAGGCGATTCCAAATTTGACCGGTGTCAACGCCAAGCCGCGCTTGACGATGGGTTGCGCGGCGTTCCATTGCGACACGGCGGCGCGGCGTTGCCGGTACTCGCTGCTCTCCTCGAGGCGATCCAGCATCTGCGGCAGGATGTTGTGCTCGACGACTTGGCCGTAATGCGTGACGTTGCGCTGATCGGTGCCGTACAGGTTGGCGCGCCGCACATCGAGCGCATCCTTGTGGAGCGTGCGCGCGATGTCGTCCAATACGCCCTCGATCACCAGCATGCCTTGCGGGCCGCCAAATCCGCGGAACGCGGTATTCGACACGGTGTGGGTCTTGCAGCGGTGCGAGACGATCTCGACATGTTCCAAGTAGTAGGCGTTATCGATGTGAAACATCGCACGATCGTTCACCGGCCCGGAAAGATCGGCGGAGTATCCGCAGCGCGACGCCAGCATGACCGATAGCGCGAGCACCCGGCCGGCCTCGTCGAAGCCGACGTCGTAGTCGGCGATGAAATCGTGCCGCTTTCCCGTGATGAGCATGTCGGCGTCGCGATCGAGGCGCAGTTTCACGGGCCGCCGGGTTTTCCCCGCCAAGATCGCGGCGGCGGCGGCAATCAGCGCGGCCTGACTCTCCTTGCCGCCGAAGCCGCCGCCCATGCGCCGGCACTGCACGATGACTCGATTGACCGACAGTCCCAAGGCATGCGCGACGATGGCCTGAACTTCGGTGGGGTGCTGCGTCGAGCTGTGCACCAGCATGCCGCCGTCTTCCTGCGGCAGCGCAACTGCGATATGTCCTTCAAGGTAGAAGTGATCCTGGCCGCCCATGGCCACGGTCGAACGCAGACGCCGCGGTGCTCGCGCGAGCTCGGCCTGCGCATCGCCGCGGCGCATGCTCTGGCTCGGCAGCACGTAACTCTCGGCGGCGAGGGCTGCGCGGATGTCGATGAGCGCAGGCAGCACGGCCAGATCGAATATGGCGCGTTTGGCGGCGATGCGCGCGGCGCGCATCGACTCGGCGGCAACGGCGAACAGCGGCTGGCCGGCGTACTGCACCAGCTCTTGGGCAAAGATCGGATCGTCGTGAACCGCACCGCCGTAGTTGTTCTCGCCCGGAACGTCCGCGGGCAGCGCGATCGCCACGACGCCGGAGGTGGCAAGCACGGCGGTCAGATCGAGCCGGTTGATGCGTGCATGCGCGATGGGACTCACCCCAAAAGCAGCGTGCAGTGCGTTCGCGGGCAGGGCGATATCGTCGCAGTATTGCGCGCGGCCGCTGACATGCAGCGCGGCGCTGTCGTGAACCGGGGCCGTGCCGACCGTCACGGCGCCGCACCTTGCAGGGCATCGTGGGTGCGCATCGCGATGGGCTTACGCTGCGCTTCGAGGAAACAACGGCGCAGCAAATTGCCCGCAGCGCGCAACCGATAGGCGCTGCTCGCGCGTAAATCAGACAGCGGCTTGAAATCGCTCGCGAGCGCCGCGCTCGCCGCCTCGACGCCCGCCAAGCTCCAGCCGTGCGCGGCGAGCGCGCGCTCCGCATGGTGCGCGCGACTCGCGATGCCCGCGAGGCCGCCAAACGCGAGACGGGCGCTCAAGACCTGCTCACCCGCCACGCGGATGCAAAACGTGGCGCACACCGCCGAGATATCCTGATCGATGCGCTTCGACACCTTGTAACTCGCGAGGACCTGTGCGTCGGCGGGCAATGGGATCGCGACTGCGCTGACGAATTCGCCCTTGCGCAGCGCATTCTTCATGTATCCCAAGTAGAAATCCTCGAGCGCTACGCGGCGCACGTCGGCGCCGCGCCGCAATTCGAGTTCGGCGCCGAGCGCGAGCATGACGGGAATCGAATCGCCGATCGGCGAGCCATTGGCAAGATTGCCGCACAGGGTCGCGGAATTGCGGATGGGGGGAGAGGCAAAGCGGGTCGCCTGTTCCCGTAGCGCAGGAAAGCGCTGCGTCAGGGCCGGCCATGCATCGCTGAGGGTGACGGCCGCGCCGATCATAAGTTCATGTGCGCGCGCCTCGATGCGCGACAGCTCGGGCACATCCCCGAGATACACGAGCGCCGGCAACTCGCGCAGCTGCTTCGTCACCCAGAGGCCCACATCCGTACCGCCGGCGAGGAGCACCGCATCGGGCTGCGCGTCGAGCGCACCGGCGAGTTCCTCGAGCGAGCGCGGCGCCCAATAGCCCGCATAGTCGAGCGATGCGCCGCGGCCGCCATCGCGCGAGACACTGTCGAGGCCCTCGAGGCGCGCGGCGGACTGCGATTCCTCGCGGCTCCAGTTGAGCGGCGCAGGATAGCTCCATTGGCGCATTCCGGCATCGATGATCGGCCGATAACCGGTACAGCGGCACAAGTTTCCGGCGAGTGCTTCGAGCACGTGTTCACGTTCCGCGCCGCTGCGATTCAAGTACAGCGCAAACAGCGACATCACGAATCCCGGCGTGCAGAAGCCGCACTGCGAGGCGTGGTTGTCGACCATCGATTGCTGCACCGGATGCAGCTCGCCCGAGGGCTGGCGCAGGCTTTCCACGGTGATCAACTCCTTGCCGTCCAAGGTCGGCAGGAAGCGAATGCAGGAGTTGACCGCGCGGTAGACGGCGCGTCGACCCGCCGCGTCCCGTTCACCCAACACCACGGTGCAGGCGCCGCAATCTCCCTCGGCACAGCCTTCCTTGGTGCCGCGCCGGCCGGTGTCGCGCAAATAGTCGAGCACCGTCGTGGTCGGGTGCGGCTCTGTCACCGAGACGCGCGCGCCGTCGAGCATGAAGCGCAGAGTGTGTGAGGAGCCAGCCATCAACTCCCCCGATAGGTCGAGTAACTCCAGGGCGAGACCAGCAGGGGCACATGGTGGTTCTGTTGCGCATCGGCGATGCCGAAGGCAATCACGACTTGATCCAAGAACGGCGGTTCAGCCAAGGGAATCCCGAGCGAGCGGAAGTACGCGGCGACATGAAAGGTGAGCGAGTAGCGGCCGGCGCTAAACGCAGGCCCCTCAATGAGCGGCGCAGGGCAGCGGCCATCCTCGTTGGTGTGTGCGGTGCCGGTGAGCCGCATCGTGCCGTGGGACTCGGTGCACAGCTCGATGCGCATACCGGCCGCCGGAATTCCCGCCGCCACGTTCAACACATGTGTGGTCAGTTTGCCCATCGCACCTCGCGTCGCGGATCATTACAGCACGTCCGCCGGATTTTTGTACACAATCTGCCGCACTAATCGTGTGCACTGCCACGACGCGATGCCCCAAGAAAGGGCCGCTATGGCTGCGCGCGTCGCGCTCAAGTTGCGTTGCACGGCACGCTTGTGCATTCTCACCTTAGAACAACTCGAGGCTCGCCGATGAAACACCACCCGAACCCGCTACGCGCCGCGGCATGGCTCGCCGCAGCGCTCATCCTAGGTGCCGTGCCGGCGCACGCCGCGGATGAACCCGTCAAAGTGGCGTTCGTCTACGTCGACCCGGTGGGCGACACGGGCTGGTCTTACGAACATGATCTGGGGCGCAAGGAATTGGAGCGGGTGCTGGGTGCCAAGGTCAAGACCACCTACGTGGAAAGCGTACCCGCCAACGCGGATGCGGAACGCGTGATCCGGCAGCTGGCCGTGGCCGGCAATCAACTCATCTTCACCACCTCGTTCGGCTACATGGAGCCCACCTTGCGTGTGGCCAAGTTGTTTCCGAAAGTGCATTTCGAGCACGCGTCGGGCTACAAGGCCGCCGCCAACGTCGTGACCTATGAATCCCGATTCTACGAAGGCGCCTACTTGCTCGGGGTGCTGGCGGGCAAGACCACGAAATCGAATACGCTGGGCTACGTGGGCTCGTTTGCCATCCCGGAGGTGATCCGCAACATCGATGCGTTCACCTTGGGCGCGCGCAGCGTGAATCCCAAGATCACCACCAAGGTCATCTGGGTCGATACCTGGTACGACCCCGGCAAGGAACGGCAGGCGGCCGAGGCCTTGATCGCGCAGGGCGCGGACGTGCTCGCGCAAAATACCGACTCGCCGGCCATCGTGCAGGTGGCCGAATCGCGCGGTGTGCATGCCTTCGGTTGGGATTCGGACATGGCCAAGTACGGCCCCAAGGCGCAGATCACGGCGAATACCGAAAACTGGGGGGATTACTACATCGATGAGGTTCGAAAAGTCATGGCCGGCACGTGGTCCGGGAACCGCCACATTGCCTACGGGCTGAAGGAGAACATGGTGGTCCTGTCGCCGCTCAACAAGTCCGTGCCGCCCGACGTCGTCAAATTGTTCGAAGAGAAGAAGCAGGGCATCATCGACGGCAAGTTGGTGCCGTTTGCCGGTCCCATCAAGGACAACACGGGAGTCGCGAAAGTCCCGGCGGGCACGGCCCTGACGTATGAGCAGCTCCTGGCCCTCAACTGGTATGTCGAGGGCGTCGACGGCTCCATTCCGAAGTAGCCGCCTGACAAGCCGGTTGAGGTGAGCAATGCATAGCGTCTGGCTCGTGCTCGGTGCCATGCTGATCATCGCCGGTCTTGCCGGTGCGATCATACCCGCGGTGCCGGGCATTCCATTGATTTTCGGCGGAATCTGCTTGATCGCCGCACTCGATCACTATCAGCATCTGGGCCTGTGGTGGCTCATCGGCATTGCCATCGTCGGTGCCATTGGGCTCACGTTCGATTTGCTGGCGAGCGCTCTCGGCGCGAAACGCGCGGGTGCCAGCAAGCAAGCCGTGGCGGGTGCGCTGCTCGGCACGCTCATCGGACTGTTCTTCGGGCTGCCGGGCCTCTTGCTCGGGCCTTTTGTGGGAGCCGTGCTCGGCGAACTCGCCTCCGGCAACAGCATGTCGCGCTCGACGCACGTGGGGGTGAGCGCATGGATCGGATTGCTATTCGGTACCATCCTCAAGCTGGTGGCTTCGCTCATGATGGTGGCGCTGTTCGGGGCCGCTTGGTGGTGGAATCGCAGTCCCTGAAGATTCGCGCGCCAAGTGCTTAAGGTTTGTCGAAGAAGTTCGGGCCCACCGGCTTGTGCTCGAGAATTTCCTCACGCGTCAAGCCGACGATCTCGTGGGGGAAAACCAGCCATTTATCGGTGGCCAACACGTAGTAGTCGGGCACGAACGTCGTGCGGTTACGCGACGGCTTGTAGTACACCGTCGCGATCCGAAATCGCTCCGGCCAATTGCGGCGGCAGCGCTGCTTCAATTCGCTGATCACCGCTTCGAGGCTGCGGCCGGAATCGAAGACATCGTCGACCAGCAGCAGCTCGTCCTCGGCGCTCAAGCGCGACACGAGATAGTCGACCGCGTGCACGCGCACCGTTTTGCTTTGATTATCGATCCCGGTGTAGGAGGAGGTGCGGATGGCAATGTGGTCGGCGACGATCGAGTGGTACTCGAGGACCTCCTGTATCGCGATCCCGATTGGCGCGCCGCCGCGCCACATGGCCACCAAAAACGTCGGGCGAAAGCCGCTGCTCACCACGCGCCGCGCGAGCTCCATCGAGTCGCTCAAGAGCGAATCGGCCGAGATGAAGAGTTTTTCCATATTGTTATGCCTTGATTTATGGAGGGACGCCGCCCGCCCAGCGATCCCAATGAACGGAAATCTCTTCGACCAGCGGCATGGCCGCGCGCAGCAGATTGTCGGTCGATGCGCGTATCGCACCGGGCAACGCGCGTTGCGCGCGTAGCGACTGGAACGCGCTTTGCTTGGGGTAGGGCCGGTCAAAGTCGGATGCGGTGCGCAGCACCGCTACGCGCTGCAGATCGACCAGTGCGGATCGCGCTGCGCGGGTCAGCGCGTTGAGCGTTGCGTTGTCCTCTTGCTGCGAGGTGCAGTAGTTGCCGGCTCCCTGGGTGAGCAGCTGCGTCCAATGGCGGGCGTGATTGCCGAGGCGGCGGCCGGCCCACCAGGTATCACTGGAAAGCGTGTCGCATTGGATCACGGCGGGAGGCGCACGAGCGGCGGCCTGGCGGTAGTGGCGGCGGTAGGCTCGTATATCGGCGAGGTCTTCGAGCGTCACCGGCCGCGACAAGGCGAGGGCCTTTTGCAACAGCGGCTCGTCCAACTGGAACATTTCGGTTTGATACTCGAACTTCGGCACTTGGTCTGCGCCGTCCGTGCCAATGCCGAAGTATCCGTCCTGCCACCCCGCCGGCAACTCGCGCCCATCGATTTCGTGCGCGATGCCGGCATCGATGACGTATCGGGCCCAGGCAGCCGAACCCAGCGTGCCGCGATCAGGATCGATGCCGCCGATGCCTGCGATGATGAAGTAGGTCTTCGTCAAGTCGAAGCGGCCGCTGAACAGAACCGCCATCATCGACGCCGCGGCATTGGCGTGCCCCATGCCGGTGGTCATTTGGCACACGCCGCCGGGCGTACAGTGCACGGCCGGATAATCGCCCGGTAAGCCCGGAACGCGGATGTCCTGTAGCGGCTGCAGGGCGCTCAACCAAGGCGCAGCCTCGAGTTGAAACATGTTGACGATCATCACTTTGACGACGACCGGCGCAGAGGCATCCGGGACGGTTGCCGGAGCGGCATTCGCCTGGATGAAGGCTGCCGCGACCACGAGAATGGCCAATAAGCACCGTGCCTGCATCAAGTACACCCTTCCGGTTCAGTCCTCATCGGGCGGAACCACGTTCCGCAACATAATCGTCGAGGCGATCGAATCGGCAACCGGCACACCGTGCTCGATGGCGCCCGTCGTCTCTGCGGCCGGATGATCCACTGTGCGGGTTTTAAGATCAAGGCTGCTGTGCGCGTCCATGCGTACGATGCGCACGTTCTCGAGCGTCAGCGGCTCACCTTGCGTCAAGATGCCAGCCGGCTGCTGGGGCGTGACCACCCACGCACTGCCGGCTGAACCGGGCGCGAGCCGCGCGACGCCGTCGGAGCCCACGAGCAGTGCGGTTTTCTCATCGACGCCGATCCCGGCGATTGCGGCGGCCGGATGAGCCTGTTTGATGCGCGCGATAAAAACGATGAGACGGCCGAGCCGGCTGCGCGTGGAAAAATGCGTGTCCGTAATCACATCTTCGAGCCACTGCAGATGTAGAAAATCGTTGTCGAGAGTGACGCCGGAATTGTAAGGATCGTTGAGCGCGACTTTGGACTCGAGGCTGCCGCCATCGCTCGCGGTGTAGCAGTACTCGCCGAGTATCGCAAGGCCCGCGCTGCTGCCGCCGAGCGGCCGATGCGCGGCGACATGCGCATTGAGCGCGGTTTGCACCGGCGTGCCTTGCCAATAGCGAAGGTAGTTACTCTGATCCCCGCCCGCGAGAAAAATGCCATCGGCCGAGCGCAACGCGGCGAGCACGCGCGCATCATAGGATGCCTCGCGATGATGAAACACGATGGTTTCCGCCGATGCGACCGGCCCCCATCGAGTGGCGAAGGAATCACCGTAGTTGCCATCGCCCGCATCGAAACTGT
>CAYRAC010000008.1:0-25128 GCA_964422045.1 uncultured Steroidobacteraceae bacterium | reverse complement strand
GCCGGAATCGTCGAGACGGCGGGTGGGTTTTACTGGCTGATCGACGTGATGCAGCGCTTCGCCGACTTTCCGTGGTGGGCGGCGACGCTGGTGTTCTTCCTGTTCTGCGCGGCGCGCGCGCTCATCTTCCTGTTGTTTACCGCCATCGTCTGCGCCGTTCGCGCCAAGCGGCGCGTGCCGATGACCCTGCTCGCGCCCCTCTGCATGGTGAGTTGCGAACTCGTAATCCCGCAGTTGTTCCCCTGCGGCCAGTGGATCTCCCAAGCCTGGCACCCGCTGGTCATCCAAGTCGCCGAGCTCACCGGTCCGCTCGGCGTGACTGCCCTGTTGATGCTCGTCAATGGCGCACTCTATGATCTGGCCGTGGACTGGCGCGCCGCGCGGATACCCGCGGCCGCCGCCGCGGCACTGCTGGCCGCGGCGCTCATCTTCGGAGCGGTGCGCATGCAACAAGTGGACGCCAGGGTGGCGCAGGCACCCACGTTGCATGTCGGCCTCGTGCAGCCGAACTTCGCCTACTCGGTGACGGGCGAATTCGCTCGCGATGAGATTCTGCGCCAGCTCACCGCTTTGCAGTCGCAGACTCGGCGGCTGCAAGCGGCCGGCGCCGATGTCGTGGTGTGGAGCGAAGGCGCCTACCCCATCACCCTGCCGCGAGATTTCGCGGTCGATTTCGCGCCCAACTCCCTGGCGATGATTCGCCGCGGCTTCAGCGTGCCGGTGGTCATCGGCGCCGATATGTTCGATCAGGCGCACGAGGACGCCTTCAACTCGGCCATTCTGCTCGATGGCGGCGGGCGAGTCGCCGGCTACTACGACAAAGTACGCCTGCTTGCGTTCGGCGAATATATTCCGGGCATCGAGACCTTTCCCTGGCTGCGCAAGTTCCTGCCGGAGGGGACCGGCCGATTCACCGCGGGGCGCGGACCGGCCGTGCTCACCCTGCGGCAGCCCGACGGTCAGGGTTGGCGACTCGGGCCGGTGATTTGCTACGAGGATATTTTGCAGGGATTTTTGCGCGGCGTCGGGCAGCTGCATCCGAACCTTTTGGTCAATCTCACCAGCGACTCGTGGTTCGGCGCCGATAGCGAACCGTGGGAGCACCTGGCGCTGGCGGTGTTCGCCACCGTCGAATTGCGCGTGAGCATGGTGCGCGCGGTCAATTCCGGCGTATCCGCCCTGATCGATCCGAATGGCCGCGTGCTGCAAACAACCTACGCCGACGACCCGTACCGGCATCCGCACGCGGAGGATGGCGTGGTCGTGACCGCGCCCGGGATGCCCGGCGGCCGGACGATCTACGTGCTGGTCGGAAATCTATTTGCCTACCTGTGCCTCGCGGCGACGCTGGCTCTGCTGGCAATGGCCGCACGCGCTCGATTCCGATCCATTGGCAGATTTCGTGCGAGGGATCTATAGTCGCGTGTGGCCATTGGTCGAGATATTCTGTCCAGGAAGCAACCATCATGAGCGACTCATCCTCGGGCGGCCGCGCGAAACGCTACAGCCTCATCGGCATCGCCGCGATTCTCGGGGTGATGCTGCTTGGTTTTCTTTGGTTCGTGGTGTTGGCGCCGCACCCCATGGACTTCGCCGGCGGCTCGCCCGTGCGGTTGGCCGATTATCGAGCGCAGGATCCGACGGGCGTCCCGCCCGAGCTCAAAGACGCGAGCCTGATCCAGAAGGGCGAATATCTGACGCGTGCCGCGGATTGTGCCGCCTGCCACACCGCAGAGGGCGGTGCGCCCTACGCAGGTGGACGCGCGTTCGTGCTGCCGTTCGGGACACTTTACTCGACCAACATCACGCCGGATGCCGAGACGGGGATCGGCAGGTACAGCGATGCGAATTTTCTCGACGCAATTCACAAAGGTCTAGGCCGCAACAACACCAAGCTGTATCCCGCCATGCCGTTCGCGAGCTACACCTACATGACCGACGCCGATGCGCTCGCCATCAAGGCCTATCTGTTCAGCTTGGCTCCCGTGCACGCGGCTGCGCCCGAGAACACCTTGAGCTTCCCGTTCAACCAGCGCTCACTGATGGGTATCTGGGCGCTCTTGTTCAATCCGGACAAGCGCTTCGAGCCGCGCACCGGCCGCGATCCGGACTGGAACCGCGGCGCTTATCTGGTCGAGGCCATGGAGCACTGCGGCGAATGTCATACGCCGCGCAATCTCATGCAGGCGCTCGATAACCGGAAGAAGTTCTCAGGTGCGGTGCAAGCCGGATGGCGCGCCTACAACATCACCGCTGATCAGAAGAGCGGGATAGGTACGTGGGACGAAGCCGATCTTGCGCATTATCTGGCCATGGGGCATGCCGATGGGCGCGGCACGGCGACCGGACCCATGGGTGAGGCCGTCGACAACAGCCTGCAGTACCTGACGCAAAGCGACATCGGCGCCATGGTCCGTTATTTGCGCACGGTAACGGCGGTCGCGACGTCGGACCTGCCGGAGCCAAAAGCAAATCCTGCGCCCTCCTCTTACTCGCAAGGTGCGGCGGCCGCGTTGGATTCGCGCGGCCGGGCGGTGTACGCCGGCGCGTGCGCGGGGTGCCACGATTGGAGCGGCGTGAGTCCGGTGCTCCCCTATGCCACGCTCACCGGCGTGCGTTCGGTGAACGATCCGACCGCGACCAACGTCGTGCAGATCATTTTGACCGGCGCCCACCGTCATACCGCCGATGCGGGGCCCGCCATGCCGGCCTTTGGCAGTGCTTACTCCGATGCGGAGATCGCGAGCCTCGCCAATTACGTCACCGCGCGATTCGGCGCGCAACCGTCCGCGGTCACCGCCGAAAATATCGCCACGTTGCGGGCAGAGGACTGAGCCTATGGCGCAACGCTGCCGCGCGGCGACTTGAACACCACACCGTCCTTCATCACGAATTGCACGGCCTTGAGGACCGCGACGTCCGCGAGCGGATCGCTCGCCACCGCGATGAGATCGGCATACGCCCCCGGCGCGATCACCCCGAGTTCGCCGCGTTTGCCGAGCAGCTCCGCCGCCCGCGATGTCGCGGACTGAATCGCTTGCATCGGCGTCATGCCGAGCTGCACTTCTCGTGAAAACTCTTCGGCAATGGGCTCGGACCATTTGAATCCCCCCACATCCGTGCCGAAAGCGATCTTCACTCCGGCCCGCAGCGCCTTGCCGAACGACACGCCGTGCAACTCGGCGCGCTTGCGGTCGCGTTTTCCGGCATCCGTGTCCGCTGGATCCCAATCGGTGTAGTACACCTGAAGCGTCGGCACGTACCACGTACCCTGTTTCAGCATCTGCGCGATCTGCGCATCGGTGATTTCCAGGCCGTGTTCGATCGAATCGCAGCCGCCGTCGAGTGCGCGCTGCAGTCCGATTCCGTTGTAGGCGTGACAGGCGACCTTCTTTCCCCACCCGTGCGTCTCGTCCACGATGGCCTTCAATTCTTCGACCGTGAGCGTCGGCTGCGACACCAGCGCCCCCTGCGCGTCGAGCCAGGAGCGGTGGGTCATGTACACCTTGATCCAGTCGGCGCCGTTGTCCAATTGTTCGCGCGCCGCCTTGCGTGCTTCGATGGGCCCATCGATCAATTGGGAACCCTTCGGCAGCGCCGCGATCTCCGGCGCGTAGCCCTCGAGAGGATAGCCCCCGGTCGTTGAAATCGACAACGTGCTCACCCACATGCGCGGGCCGGGGATGATTCCCTCGTTGATGGCTCGCTTGATGCCGACGTCGCCGTACCCTGCGCCTTCGGTTTCCATGTCGCGAATGCTGGTGAAACCCTGCTCGAGCGCGCGTCGCGCCGCCACCACCGCGCGCGCAGCCCGATACGACGCCGGGAATTTCAAGAGTTGCACATCGTAGCCGCCGGCGGCCGGATCCTCGCCCTGCAGAAAAATATGCGTGTGCGTGTCGATCAGGCCGGGCAGCAAGGTCGCCGCGCCTAAATCGATGACTTGCACCGCGGCTGGCAGCGCCTGCGAATTCGTCGGATGAACCTCGACGATGCGGTTGCCGCGAATCACGACGTCCATGTTTTGCCGCGGCTTATCGGCGGTGCCGTCGATCAGCGAGTGCGCGCGAATCACGAGGGTCGGCGCATCGGCGCCGAACACCGCGGGGCATGCCGCGATCAGCAGACCGCAGGCCAAGAGCGCGGCCGGATTCTTAGCCAAACTGAAAGCCCGAGATCTGCTTGCCGCCGATCGACTCGCCGAAACTGCGAACTCCGCGCTCACCCTGCGCCGCGCCGGCGGCGACCATCAAGGGGATGAGATGTTCCTCGCGCGGGTGCGAAGCTGCACCACCCGGCGCATCGCGCCACTTGATGAGCAACTCATTGCGCGTTGCGGGATCTTGCACCGCATCGCCCAACCAGACATCGAAGGTTTTGGCTGCCTCGGCGCCTCGCCCGGAGAACATGTCGGCCAAATTGTGATAGCTCATGCCGCTGCCGACGATCAGGATCCCCTGATCGCGCAACGGCGCAAGGGCCTTGCCCAACTCCAGGTGCAGGCCGGGATCGAGACTGGCCTGCAGCGACAATTGCAGGATGGGCACGTCGGCGTTCGGATAGATCAGAAGAAACGGGACGAATACACCGTGATCCAGACCCCGTTTGGATTCCACGTCGCTCTGGAACCCCGCGCCGTCGAGAAGCTTGCGCACACGTTCGGCAAGTTCCGGAGCGCCGGCGGCGGGATATTTCAACCGGTAGGTATGGTCCGGAAAGCCGTAGTAGTCGAACAGTAAGCCCGGCTTGGCGGCAATGTTGAGCGTCGGCAAGGGGTTTTCCCAATGACCCGAAATCACCAGCACCGCTTTCGGTCGAACGCCGATTGAGGCGTCGATACCGCGCAGGTACGCGGCCAAGCCGTCCCACATGTGCGGGTTCGTCGGCGGCGGCTCTATGAAAAAACAGGGCCCGCCGCCATGAGGAATAAACAAAGTTGGCAGTCGTTTAATAGCGTTCACCAGGGATTTTACCGGCGCACTTGAGCCTAGCCGGGCGCCCTGTGAACGTCAATTGATCGATTTGCGGTTACACGTTGATGCGCAAGTTCCCCGCAATTCCGGCCAGCGTCGATCCATCGGCCTTGAGGTTCTGCGCAGCGTTGTGCAAATAATTCTGCAACAAAGCACTTGCAGACTGTGTAGCCGTCGGATTTGCCGAAGGAGCTGCCGACGTGCTCGCGGCGGCCGTCGCGGCCGATGCGATGCTCGCCGCGGTGGTTGCCGTCGTCGGGGTGCTCGAAGTCGCAGTGGCGGCCGGGGTCGCGGTGCTTGGCTGCACGCCGATCGCCTGCTCCAGTGATCGCAATAGGCTGCCGAATAGATTCTGCGCCGTCCCCACCGGAACCTGCGCCGCGGTGTCGGTGCTGGAATCGGTGGTCGGATCCACGTGAAAGCCGTGCTTATGGCCGTGCGGACGGATATTGGTTGCAGGTTGCGCCGAGGACGCTGAGCTCAAGTTCGTGATTAACGACATATGCATTTCCTTTCTTCAATCGGTTGATGAGGGATCGAGCGGCAATAAATTGCCGCTTGCCGCCGCTTGGATGGCCATGTGTTGCCGCAATCTCGCGGCGATCGAGTAAGTACCGCATCGTTCGGCCCGTTGGCTGACTGATCCCTTGTCACGGGACAACAACTGCTGCTGCCCTGCTCTGACTACGAAGCAGGTTTTGTGCCAACAGACTTCAGAAATCACTCAAGAGCCGCGGTCCGGTGCCGCTATAGGTCCAACGGTAAACACCAAACGGGCAATATTATGTCAACTAATGCAATTTCGGCCGCTGCGTCTACGGCCCCCCTCGCGGCCACAGTCGCCTCGGCCCAGCAACCGCATCGGCACGGCCGTGGCGGCGGCGGCTCGTCCAACGACGGCGCGGAGCAAGCCCTCACCGTTTTCGCGAGTTTGTTGCAGGCGCTCACTCAAGCCGTGACCGCATCGAAGTCATCCTCATCGACCGCGGCCGGCACAACAGCCGCCAGCAGCACTGCGGCCGTCAGCGCGGCAACTGCGCCCAGCACCACCGCGGCGAGCACCGCCCCCGCCGCACCCAGCGCGGCCACGACTGCGGCGACCAGCAGCGCCACCTCGAGCAACTTGGTGCAGGATCTTCAATCCTTCCTCTATGACCTCTTTCAGGCGTTTCGCGATGTCAGCCGCCCGGTTCACGGCGGCCCGGTCCTGCCAACGCCCGTCAATGGGATCAACAACTCGAACCGAGTACCGACGCAAACCGCATCGACCCCGGTGAGCAGCGCGACGACGGCCGGTTCGAGCGCACCGGCGGCGAGCACCGCCAGCGACACCACCAGCACGGGCGCCGCAACCACCGCCGCCGCGAGCACACCCGCCGCGACCAGCACGGCCGCCGCAACCACACCCGCCTCGACCGGCACGGCAAGCACCACAGCCGGCGCCAACACCGGGATCGCGGCGTACGCCGATCGCGGCATCATCGCGGCACTCAAGTCGCTCGTCCAGGATCTCGGCAACAGTCAGTTGATCAGCAGCACGGACTCCTCGTCGAGTCTCTCGGCCAACACCCTATCGAATCTCAATTCGGCATTCGAGAAGTTGATTGGCGATCTGGGCGGCAGCACCTCGACCTCCGGCGGCACTTCAAGCACCGCGGGCAGTCAGTCGACCGCGGCGCTGCAGTCGTTCTTGACAGGTTTCTTACAAGACTTGCAGAACAACGGCACCCAATCCTTGAGCGCGTTGGGCTCGAGCGTCAACACCACCGCCTGATCAGAGGCGCGGCGGTGGTTCGCGCGCCGCCCAAATGAGATGATGGCAGGAGAAAGCACTCCCGCCTCGTCAAATCTTGGGATTTTGTATGGCAACCGTGCCCGACGTCGGAGGCGGTGCGGACGCGACTCCGCAGCGGGTCAACAATCGCTCTCTCAAGATCCGGCAAACGATTACGGTGCTGGCGTTATTCGGTGGCTATGCGGCGCTCTACTTCTGCCGCGCCGACTTGGCGGTCGCGACGCCCCTTCTCATCGAAGAACTGGGCAAGCATGGCGTCAGTCACGCCGATGCCATCCTTCGCATGGGCGAGATCACCTCCGTGGGTGTGCTCGCCTACGCAGTGGGCAAGCTGTTCCTGACCGGCCTCGGCGACTTTTGGGGTGGCCGTATCAATTTTCTGATCGGGCTGCTCGGCGCCACGCTTTTCACCTTGCTGTTTGCGTCTCGCTTGAGCCTGCCGCTGTTCAGCATCGCCTGGATCGGCAATCGCCTGACTCAATCGATCGCCTGGGCGGGTCTCGTCAAAGTATCTTCCAAGTGGTTCGACTTTTCCTCCTACGGGATGATCATCGGCATCTTGAGCATCAGCTACCTCGTCGGCGATGCCTTGGCGCGGGACTGGATGGGGATTCTGATCGAACACGGCTTCGGCTGGCGCGCGTTGTTTTATTTCGCGGCGGCGGTCGGCGCGTTGTTCTTGGCCGTCAATTATTTCTTTCTGCGCGAATCGCGCATCGATGCCGGCTTCACGGAGGCCAAGCCAAACCCGCTCAACCTGTTCGCCGGGTCTGAAGCCCCGCCGCAGAGCCTCGGCCAGCTGCTGCTGCCGCTGCTGCGCAGCCATGCATTCTTGTTGGTATGCCTGTTGTCGCTCGGCTGTACCATCATTCGCGAAACATTCAATGCATGGACACCCGTGTATCTACGCGACTATCTCGGTTACAGCATGGGCGATGCCGCGCGCATGAGCGGCATTTTCCCGGGTGTCGGCGCCGTATCGGTGCTGGTCACCGGCTGGCTCAGCGATCGCCTCGGCGTGAACGGGCGCTCGCTCATCATGTTCGTGGGATTGGCAGCAACGGCTGCCGCGTTGCTGCTGCTCATGACCATGCATTCCAGCTTGACCGGATCGCTGCTGCCATTGATCGCCATCGGCATCATCGCCTTTTGCCTGCTCGGCCCCTACTCCTACCTCGGCGGGGCTTTCGCGCTCGATTTCGGCGGCAAGCAGGCGGGCGCCGTCTCTTCGGGCATCATCGACGGCGTCGGGTATCTCGGGGCGGTGGCCGCCGGCTGGGCTGTCGCACGCGTCGCGGTGTCCTTCGGTTGGCAAGGCGTATTCGTCGCCCTCGCCCTGGTGAGCGCCTTGTCGGCACTCGGTGCCGGGTGTCTGTACTTGCTGGGTGCGAAGGCGGCGGCGCACCATACCCACCTGCCATGACCGTCGCCGACGTGAAGCGTGTCTCGTTCAGCCCCGACCGGCTCCACGTCGAATGGGCCGACGGCAGCTTAAGCGAATTCGCCAGTCTCTGGCTGCGCGACAATCTGCGCGAGGATCGCGATCCTCACAGCGGGCAGCGGCTGATCGATATCGCGGATCTACCCCAGAGTCCTAAGATTCGCGCCGCGACGGCGCACAACGGCTGCGTGAGCCTCGATTGGGCGGATGGCGAACGCACCGCGACCTTCGAACTCGACTGGTTGCTGGCACACTCTTCCAGCCACGGCGGCCGACGCCGAGGGCGCGCGCACCGCCTGTGGCTCGAGGCAGCGGGCCTCGCGGCGACGCGCGATTTCGCTTGGGCTGTCTGCAACGAACTCGCCGGCCACCGTGCGGCGCGCGCGCACTGGCTGACCCGGTTGTTGCAGGATGGCCTCGGCTTTCTGAGCGACGTGCCGCGCAACGATGCGGGAATTCTCGAAGCTGCGAGGCTCGCCGGGCGCGTCGCGGAGACCAACTATGGCCTGGTCTTCGAGGTAAGGTCGGTCGCGCAGCCGGAGAATTTGGCCTACTCGGATTTGGGCTTGGGCCTGCATACCGATAACCCCTATCGCGAACCCGTGCCGGGATTTCAAGTGTTGCACGTGCTCATCGCATCTCCCGACGGCGGCGAGAGCCTGTTTGGCGATGGCTTTGCCATTGCCGAGCATCTGCGCAGCACGGACCGCGAGGCATTTGCGGTCCTCACGCAAACGGCTGTGCCTTTTCTGTACCGCTCGAAAGATGCGGAACTTTATGCCGAGAGGCCTCTGATTCAGTTGTCCTGCGACGGCGAGGTGACCGCCGTGCACTACAACAGCCGCTCGATCGCGCCGCTGCAGCGCGACGCGCGCGAGTGCGAACGGTTCTACCGCGCGTACCGCCGCTTCGCCTCGCTGCTGCGCGATCCGCGCTTCCAGCTGCGATTCATGCTGCGCGACGGGGATCTCGCGGTGTTCGACAATCAACGCATCCTGCATGGCCGCACGGCATTTTCGTCGTCGCGCTTCGCGCGACACTTGCGGGGCTGCTACCTGACACGCGATAGCGTGTATTCTCAAGCTGCGCTGCTGCGGCGCGAATTTCCCGTGGATGAGCCGTCATGAGCCTTGCCGATGAACTATTTGCGATTTTTCACGACCGCGGCGCTGCCGAGTATTTCGGCGAACGTGTGTCGGTGACCGAACATGCCTTGCAAGCGGCTTATTTCGCACAGATCGCTTCCGCGCCTCCGGCCTTGGTCATCGCGGCGCTGCTGCATGATATCGGGCACCTCGTCGAGCAGGTGCCGAGCGATATTGCCGACTGGAAGACGGATGCGCGGCACGAAGTCGTCGGCGGCGAGTGGCTCGCGAAACGATTCGGTCCCGAAGTCTCCGAACCGGTGCGCTTGCACGTACCCGCCAAGCGCTATCTGTTGGCGACCGATGATGCCTACATAACCCAGTTGAGCCCCGCCTCGCTGGTCACTCTGAAGCTGCAAGGCGGCCCGATGGCGGCGCATGAAATCGCTCAATTCGAGGCCGAGCGCTATTACGCCGACGCAGTCCGCGTGCGCCGCTGCGATGACCAAGGCAAGGTGGCGGGAATGAAGACTCCGGACTTCTGCGACTATCGCGCGTTGATCGATGCATTAGGTCGCTGATCCCCGGGGCGCGCGCCGCCATGAAACCCAAATATTTCGCGACCGCGCAAAGCCTGCGCGCTTGGCTGCACGCGAACGCGGCCGCGAGCGCCGAACTCATCGTCGGATTCTATAAGCGAGACAGCGGCACGGCGAGCGTCACGTGGCCGCAGGCGGTGGATGAGGCGCTGTGTGTCGGGTGGGTGGATGGGGTACGCCATCGAATCGATGAGCGGCGCTACAAAATTCGATTCACGCCGAGAAAGCCGAGCTCGATCTGGAGTGCGATAAACATCGAGCGTGTGCGCGTGCTCGGCGCCGAAGGACGCATGCAGCCGGCCGGTCTCGCAGCCTTCGGGCGTCGCATCGAGAAAAACTCTCGAATTTATTCCTACGAGCAGCCAGGTCTCGCCGCTCTGACAGCGCAGGAACAAGCAACGTTCAAGCGCAACAAAGCCGCATGGGCGTTTTTCGACGCCCAGCCCCTGGGCTACAAGAAAAGGATGCTCTGGCGAATCGTCAGCGCCAAGCAGCCGCCAACCCGCGAGCGCCGGTTTGCCGCTTTGCTCGAGGCCTCGGCGCAAGGGACGCGGCTGTAGGGCGCTTCGACTGCTCCACCGGCCTGTCTGGTCTGGAGCGCACCGCGTGCGGATGGTCGGTCGACCTCGATGTTGATAATCCGGCAGTATTCACGTAAATTACGTGAATTGCTGCCAGAACCTATCTCCATGACAGTCAAGCACAATATCACCGTTGCGATCGAGCCCGGGTTGCTCAAGAAGGCCCGAGCGGTTGCGGCGCGTCGAGGGCGCAGCGTCAGCGCCCTGCTGGCAGACGAGCTCCGTGAATTGGTGGCGGAGGACGCCCTGTACACCAAGGCGCGCAAACGTGCGCTCGCGCTGTTTTCGGCTCCTTTGCCACTCGGAGGTACTCCGCTAGCGCGTGAGGAGCTCCATGACCGGCGTCGTCTTCGTTGATTCCAATATCCTTATCTACGCGCACGACGCAGACGCCGGCGCGAAGCGATCGCGTGCGGCAGATAAGCTTCAGGAACTGTGGGAATCCGGCGGCGGTCGGCTCTCGGTGCAAGTGCTGCAAGAGTTCTTCGTCAACGTAACGAGGAAGCTCTCCACGCCCGTTGCTCGATCAACTGCACGCGAGGTCGTGAGCAATTACGGCACGTGGATCCGTGAGCCGACGACAGCCGCCACCGTCATACGGGCTATTGATATTGCCGAGATGGCTCAGATTCAATTCTGGGATGCATTGATCGTCGCCTCCGCTGAACAGGCAGACGCTACCCGAATATATAGCGAGGATCTGAACAATGGACAGACGATCGCGGGAGTTCAGATAGTCAACCCGTTGCTCAAAACGTAGGCGCCCTCGATCCTCGACCAGCCTTAGGGCACTGACTCGTCGGGTATTGGCGGTAGGTGCTGCAGCGCCTCGCGCCGAAGTTGCTCCAAGTACGCATTCCACGTCTCAGCCAACACCGCCGCGCGCGCGGCCGCATACAAACGCCGAGCACGGCCAGCACGGCGACACCCAGCGCGGCGGCGACCCACCGCGGACGATGCTTGCCGTTCATCCGGCAATTCTCCTACGCGGCGGTCGTGCCACCATCAACGCTGATATTGATTCCCGTGACCCAACCTGATTCGTCCGCGGCTAGATATAGCGCGCAATACGCAATGTCGGACGGCTTCCCGATGCGTCCGAGCGGGATTGAAGCGGCTATTCGCCGGCTCGCCTCCCCTTCGGTGAGTCCCTGTGAGGCCGTCGCCATGGTGGCAATCAATCCCGGAGAAATCGTGTTCGCGCGAATACCATGCGGCGCGCCCTCAACCGCGAGCTGTCGGGTCATCGCCAGTACAGCGCCCTTGCCCGCGCTGTGCGCGACCATGCCCGCAAAATGGGTGCCACGCAAGGCAGCCACCGACGCAAAATTGATAATGGACCCACCGCCGGCCGTCACCAAATGCGGCCACACCGCTTTGCACATCAAGAATACGAGGTCGACCTCACCGACCATCGTCGGTACCCAGATGTCCTCATAGCCCATATCTGGCACGGCCGCGAATTGCGGATTGATCGCACCCGCATTGACGAGCACATCGATACGGCCGTGACGCTGAATCAGTCCGTCGACGACTTTTCGGACATCTGCGGGCTTTGTCAGATCAATCGGGTGCAGACTATCCACGGTCAGGCCGCTGAGTTTCGCCGCATCTACCGTGGAGCGCGCACGAGACGCGTCGATGTCGCATCCCATGACGACGGCCCCTTCTCGGGCAAACATCAATGCGCATTCGCGCCCGATACCCGCACCAATGCCGGTCACCAGAGCCACTTTCCCAGACAGCCTAGCCATGCATGTTCGACCCGTCGAATCCTACGCCCGCGACTCTACGACCAGCCCCTGTAGTTTGCCATCATAAATGCAATGCAGGTGCGCCGCGTTCGAATCGGCGTGCTCGATATAATCACCCCTGATCGTCGTGAGGTCATCGCGAGGTTCCCATGTTGCGTCCGTTTGCTGACTGGCTTGCCGATACATCGCTGAGCAAGATTCTGCAGAATCTGTCGTGGGTGGTACCCACATCGCAGTCGCTGCACATCTTGGCGGTATCGATCGTCTTTAGCTCCGCCTGCATGATCAATCTGCGGCTGATGGGAGTGGGACGGTCTGGACGCAGCGTCTCGCAGCTGAGCGCGACCTTGGTGCCGTGGATGTGGCGCGGACTCGCTGTGCTCTTGTTCACCGGCCTGATTCAGACCGTGACGGAGCCGGTGCGGCAATTTGTCACGCCTATGTTTTGGGCCAAGATGCTGATGATTGTCGTTGTGGCAAGCATGACGGCGGTCTACGCGCAGGCGGTGCGCCGCAATGCGGCGCTCTGGGATGCTGCAGCGACGCGACCCGCGCGTGCCAAGGCCTTTGCGGTACTGTCCACGCTGCTCTGGCTGGCGATCATCTTTTGCGGCCGCTTCATCGGCTACACCTGGTCGTTCTACGCGTGAATATCGCGGGGCTGCTCGACAACATAGAGAGCTGGTGGATTTCCGCCGCAATGCGCGGCGAGGTGCCCGGCACGGAGTGGCTATTTCCGATCGTCGAAACGCTGCACGTCATGGCCTTTGCCATCGTATTCGGCTCGATTGCGATGCTCGACCTGCGATTGCTGGGTGTCACTTCGCGCCACAATCCCGTCTCGCGACTGTCGCACGAGGTGCTGCCATGGACCTGGACCGCGTGGTGCCTCGCGGCCATATTCGGTACCCTGATGTTCATGGCCAAGGCGCAGACCTATGCGGGGAATCTACAGTTTCGGCTTAAATTTTTATGCATGGGGCTGGCCGCACTGAACATGCTCATTTTTCACTTCGGGGCCTATCGGCACGTTTCGCGCTGGGATTCAGGCGAGCCACCGATGAGCGCGAAGGCGGCCGGCGCGCTGTCTCTGTCGCTGTGGATCGGCGTGGTGTTCTTCGGACGCTGGGTCGGTTTTACGACCTGAGATCCATGCAGTTCCCCGTACCCACCGCTACAGTGCCGGGCTTGCGCCGCAACGCCTGGCTCTGGGGCCTGGCGGCATCGGTCGTGCTGCTCGCCGCACTTATTTATTCTCTGCATGTGCGTTCGCTGGAGGCGAGGCTGGTGCGCGAATGGCCTGCGGAACTGGCCCACAGCCCGCCGCTGATCCGTATTGCGGTGTCGCTGGCTCGGCCGTTATATGCTGAGCATTGCGCTTCCTGTCACGGCGCCAACCTCGGCGGCAATCGCGCGCTCGGCGCGCCCAATCTGGCCGATCCAGTGTGGCTCTACGGTGACGGTAGCATCGGCGATATTGAGAATACGATTCTCTACGGTATCCGCTCCGGACATCCCAAAGCTCACAACGTGACCGATATGCCGGCCGAGGGCCGCACGCACCAATTGTCAGCGCCCGAGATCGAGGACGTCGTTGATTTCGTGCTCGCCTTGGGTGGACAAGCGCACGATGCAACGGCGGCCGAACGCGGCCGCAAGCTTTTTTATGACCGCGGCAATTGTTTTGATTGCCACGCGAGCGATGCCTTGGGCAACCCGGACTATGGCAGCCCGGCCTTACTCGGTAAGACCTGGAATTATGGCGGCGATCGGCTGACACTGCGGCAGACCGTTTACAGCGGCCGTCACGGTCTGTGCCCGGCCTGGATACGCAAACTGACTCCCCTGCAGACTCGCGCACTCGCGGTATATCTCTACGTGGAATCGCACCCGGACGCCAGGCTCGCACGGCAGTAAGGCCGACAAAGCGGATCCAATATGATGCACCAGGTACAACAGCCCCCCGAGCGGTTCGAATCGGGTGACCAATCCGCCGCCGACTTCTTTGATGTGTCGAAGCCGCAGGTCCGGCGCTCGATGACTTTTTTCGGCCTCGGGGCACTGCTCGGATTGGCGATTGCGGGCTATGGGCTGTTCACCGCCCAAGGCACCCGGTCGCATTCCGTACCGCCGGAGGCGCTCGCGCTCGTCAACGGCCGGCCGATTCTGCGCAGCGATTTCATCACGCAGGTGCAGACGCAGTTTGCAACGCCGTTTGCACAGAGCGCTGCGGCAGAACGCGAAAAAGTCCTGGAAGACATGCTGGCGGAGGAGCTGCAGGTACAACGAGGGCTCGAAATAGATCTACCGAGTTTCGATCCCGACGTGCGCACGGCCTTGGTGGCCGGCGTCCAACTCGAGGTTACCGCTGACGTGCTCGCGCAGCAACCGACCGCGCAGCAGCTGCGCGACTACTACGCGGCACATAAGGGAACGTACCTCAGCGAGGGGGCAATGCGCATGCGTGACTTGGTTGCCAAACGCGAAACCGTTCCCGGGACAGAACCGGCGATGGCGAATGCGAGGCTGGCGGTGACGGCGCTTCGTGCGGGTGTGCCGCTCGATGCGGCCATGCGGCGCTACCGGCTTGCAGACTCCGGGGACTTGATGGCGGCCGGTCACGTCGATACGGGCGAGATTTTCGAGTTTGCGGCGAAAGCGAAACTCCCTGCGCCGGTGTATGCAGTCGCGGCCACTCTGCAGAGCGGTCAAGTATCGGATCCGATCCAACAAGGCGATGGCGCGCACGTGGTCGTGATGCTGGAACATCGCTTGCCGGTGCAGGAAGACTATGCCGCTGCCGCCGACAAAGTGTGGACCGATTACAAGAACGACGCCCAAACACGGGTGCGCGAGGCCAATGTGCGCTATCTGCGCAGCCGTGCCGACATCCTATTGTCTGCTGATGCACTTGCGCTCGAGTCGCAAACGAAGTGACGGCCCGGGTGCCGCTCTGCTGTTGCTTCTGGCTGCTCGCGCTGTGGAGCGCGTGCGCGTGCGCACATACCAAGAGCGAGACGCATTCAGTGTGGCTGATCGCCGGCAATGAAGTGCATCTGTCATTCACCATGCCGCTGCTCGAGTCCAATCGGCTGGCGCAGTCCGGTGAAGAGCAGCCGCCTGACGCACGCGTGCTCGACTACCTGCGACAACATCTATCAGTCAGTAGTAGCGAGCGGCTTTGCGCCGTTCGGCAGGGGCGTGCGCTGGCCGCGACGCTGCAGTTTCGTCGTTTCGAATTGACCTTTACCTGCGCCGGCGCGACCGACATCAAGCTCCATTCCTCAGCCTTCTTCGAAATAGTGCCATCGCACGTTACGTTTGCGCAGATCGAGACCGCGGACGGTCAGTTCATCGAGCAGTTGTTCACCCAGGATCATCGGCAGGTCGATGCATCGTCCGGCGATGCGCGGCTGCGCGCGGCCGGCTTCACAGAGTATATCCGTCTCGGGATCCTGCACATCCTGACCGGCCCGGACCATATGTGCTTTTTGTTGGGGTTGGTGTTGATTTCGCGACGCCTGCGCGATCTGATATTCGTAGTCACCGGCTTCACGATTGGCCACAGCATCACTCTGGCGCTCGCCGTCACCGGGATTTTGCGCCCTCACGCAGAATATATCGATGCGCTGGTGGCCCTGACGATAGCCGTGATCGGTGCCGAAAATATCGCCGTCGCGACACACCGGCCTGGCGCGGTGGCGATAGGCATTGGCGTGCCGCTATTCGCCATGGCGGCGGCCAGCGCTGCAGGCATCGGCACGCTGCCGCCGCTGCTGTTGCTCGGCGCGGGCCTGTTCTGTGCAAACTACCTGATGCTCTCCGGGCATTTGCGCGACGCGGGCCGATTGCGCCTGGTGGTCACACTCGTATTCGGTCTGATTCATGGTTTTGGCTTCGCTGCCACGTTGCTCGAGATGCAGCTGCCACCCGCCAAGCTCGCGCAGATCCTGGTCGGATTTAATCTCGGCGTCGAGCTCGGCCAGATCTCGCTGGTGTTGACACTGGTAGGCTTGGTGAGCCTACTGGCGCGCGCCAAGCTCGCGTTGCCGCGACCGATCGTGGTCGATGTCGTCGCCGGATCCTTGGTGGCCGTTGGCACCTATTGGTTCGTCGGTCGCAGCTACGTCTGATGGCAAGGCAATCGCTAATGTTCCAGCAACTCGAACACGTGTTGCGGCTGTGCACTAGCCATCGCGAGATCCAATGCCGTGGCAACTCACGTTTTCAGCGCAGCGTGCGGATAGTCTCCACTACCGCGGCGCGACAGTCGTCGATCGCGTCGGTCACTGCATCGGCGTCCGCGTCCACCGTTCCTATCCCTTCCCAGTGCTGCTGCCACCTTTGCATCAGCACGTGCGCCTTGGCTGGCACCGGTGCCGGCATTGATGCGCTAAAGTCCTGGATCGTTCCGACGTAAACCCACCCGGTGCGCGGATTGCCGCGCACCTCGTCATGGTCGTAATGACCGTGATAGACGACCTGCTTCATTTCACCGAGAGCGACGAGCATCTGAAACGCAGCTTGACGCGTCGTGCGATTACGTTCGCTGCGCTCGGTGCGCCACGCCGTGTAACTGAAGCTCGACAAGGCCACAACCAAACTGATGATGGCGATTGCGTTGTTGCGTAACTGAGATTTTATCGTCACTGTCAAATTGGTTCCGCAAGGCTCGAGCCCTTGCAACTCGCTACCGCAAATTTGTCTATCATACGACGCCGACCGTCGGACCAACCGCTTCGGGTGGTCGCGTGCTGCTGAATTCGTGGCACGGCGCTATTCTTCACGCTCATCGCCCACGAGACTGAGCATGGCATTGACGCGGCAAATCTGTGACGAAGTTCACCTAACTTTGCGCTTTAGAGTACTTGACGCAACACAGTACGCTCCCTTAAGCTGATTTCATGCAAAGGCCCGACGCGGTAGTCTCTCTTCGATCCGAAGCGCCGGCGGCCATTGAGAGCCGCGCGCTCGGTACCCTCGCCTACATACGCGCGTCCATTGAGTCCTCGAGTTCGCTGGATGTGCCCGGCATGGCCGGCATCGTCATGGGGGTCATCGGCCTGCTGGCGGCGATCCTGGTGTCGTTGCCGCGCGGGGCGCCGCATTGGCTCGGCATTTGGCTGATTGCCGCGGCGGCCGCACTTGCGCTCGGCAGCGCTTTGATAGCTCGGCAGATCGCCGAACGCGGTCACGCGCGCTACTGGGGGCCGGCCAGAAAATTCGTCCTCTGTCTGTGTCCCGCGCTGCTCGCCGGCGGCGTGCTCACATTGGTTTTATCGGGCGCCGGTGGTGTGGCGTTCATACCCGGCATGTGGTTGCTTCTCTACGGTTGTGCGGTGTTGTCGGCAAGCACCGTGACCACGGCCGCTGTTGCGCGGCTCGTCGGCATCATGGGAGCCGTGTTCGTCGCGCTCGGATCGATCACCTTCGCCCTGCCCTTGGCGGCGCATAATGGCATGCTCGGTCTGGGATTCGGCGGCGTGCACATCCTCTTCGGTCTGCTGATCGGACGCGTGTCCCATGTCCGGTAAGTCCGGCGCCATCAAGCGCAGCGAGACGGCCGTTCCGGCGTCGGCCAAGAGCCACGCCAAGCCGGCCGCGGTCCCGCGTTCGCCGCACCTGAACGAAGATGCGGGACTTGACCGCCTGATCTATGAGCGCGTGCGTCTCGGCATCATGAGCGCTCTCGCCATGAACGAGCAATTGAGCTTCAACGAACTGAAGTCGCTGTTCGATGTCAGCGACGGCAACTTGAGCGCTCACGCGCGCAAACTCGAGGAAGCGGGCTACGTGGTGTGCACCAAATCCTTCGAGGCCCGCCGGCCAAAATCGGAGTACCGGATCACGCAAGTGGGGAAGAAGGCCCTGTTGCGCTATCTCGAGCACATCGAAGCCGTCATCAAAGCTACGCGGCGCGCTTAAGGTCATGCACGTCGCAATCATCATGGATGGAAACGGACGCTGGGCGACCGACCGTGGCTTGCCGCGCACCGCCGGGCATATCGAGGGCGCGAAAGCGGTGCGCACGGTGGTCGAGGTTGCGGCGCGTGCGGAGGTCAAGACGCTGACGCTCTACGCCTTCTCCTCGGCTAACTGGTCGCGTCCACCGGCCGAGGTCGCGGCGCTGATGCGCCTGTTCGGCCAGTATCTATTTACCGAGACTCGCCGCTGCGTCGAACAGTCGATTCGAATCAACGTCATCGGCCGACGCGATCGGCTGAGCGAGAATTTGCTGCGCTCCATCGAGCAGAGCGAACGCTCGAGCGCAAGCGGCTCCGGGATGCTGCTGCGCATCGCCGTCGACTACTCATCGCAGCACAGCATCTTGGAAGCCGCGCGGCGCGTCGATCGCGACGCGGGGCTGACCGCGGCGGATTTTCACCGCCTGCTGCAGGAGGTCAATCACTGTGCCTATCCGGCGAGCGAAGTCGACCTCTTGATCCGCACCGGGAGCGAGCGTCGGCTCAGCGATTTTCTGCTCTGGGAATCCGCGTTTGCCGAGCTGCACTTCAGCGATTGCCTGTGGCCGGACTTCGACGAGGAGCGGTTTCGGCGTGCGCTCGAGGATTACAGCGGCCGGCAGCGGCGCTTCGGCGGCTTGACCGCAAAAACGCTTTAAACGCCCTGCCGCCGCCGCCACATCGCGAGCAGCAACAAGAGACTCGCGCCGCCGACCACCGGATAATTGCCGAGCCTCGCATAGGGGGTGAGACCCGTCATCGACCGCACGTCGGCGCGCAGCACCGCCTCTTGGAACTGCGGCAGGCGCGCCACGATCTCACCTTGAGGGCCGATTACCGCGGTGATGCCGTCGTTCGCGGCTCGCACCAAATAGCGCCCCACCTCGAGCGCGCGCATCCGGGCAATCTGAAAATGCTGATGCGGCGCCGCCGAATCGCCGAACCAGGCATTGTTCGTGACATTGATCAACAAGGTCGCCTGGCGCGACGCCTTGAGTTGCTGACTGCCGAAGGCGTCCTCATAGCAAATGGTCAGGCCAAGCTTCTGGCCGGCGGCACTCAACGTCGGCTGGCGATCATCGCCGGGCGTGAAGTCGGAATACGGCAGACTCATCAGCCGTATCCACGAGCGCACGAATTGCGGCACCGGAAAGTATTCGCCGAACGGCACCAAGTGCCGCTTGTAATACCAGCCGTCGCCCGCTGCGCTCATCACCAGGATGCCGTTGCGAAACTGATTGGATTCCGGCTGATAGGCGACGAGCCCGATCGCAAAGTCCGCGCCATGCGCCCGCCCCTGCAGCGCCAATCGCCGTAGGTAATTGGGTATTTCGTTGGCGAGTACCGGCAGTGCGGATTCCGGCCAGACGATGAGCTTGGCGCCCCACGCCCGCTCGTTGAGGTCTGTGTAGCGTTGCATGGTCTGCGGAAGATTCTTCGCTTGCCACTTCTGGTCCTGCGGCACCGCGCCCTGCACCGCGGCCACCGCCACGGCGGGCCCGGCGGCGCGCGTCCATGCATGGCGGCCGATGAGCACCGGGAGCGCTGCCAACAGCACGATGCCGCCGAGCGCGGTGAGGCGGCGCGCCGCCGGCACATCAGGCATCGCCAGCGTATTCAACGCCGCCGCGATCATGGCGGCTGCCCACGTCACGCCATAGATTCCGAACAGGGGCGCCCAGCCCTTGAGGGGCGAATCGATCATCGCGTAGCCGAGCGACAGCCACGGGAACCCGCTCAACAACCAGCCGCGCAACCATTCGAGCAAGACCCAAAGTACCGGCAGCACCAGCCAGGCGCGCGTCGCGCCGGCTTTCAGCCAAAAGCGATTGGCAAGAAAGCACAGAGCCGCCGAATACAGCGCCATCATCGCGACCAGCGCCCCTTGCAGGATCATCGTCAGCCAGATCGGCACCAGACCAAACACGTGCAGGCACGTGTACAGCCAGTAAGTGCCGAATACGAACAACCCACCGCCGAACGCAGCGCCGGTCCATGCGGCGCGGCGCGGCGGCAAGCCGCGAATCAGGGCGAACAGGGTGGCAGGCGCCAACACCGCGAGCGGCCACCAGCCGAACGGCGCAAACGCGAGATTGAGACTGGCGCCGACGGCAAACGCCGCCGCCAGGCGCATCAGCACCTGCATTGGCAGCGCGGCTGACGGGCCGCGTCCGTTCACGCTCAAGGAGCCGACTCGTCGGCGGCGGGAGGCTCGATATCGGTGGGTGTGATCACACGCAATAAATCGATGCGGCGGCGATCGGCGCGCAAAATGCGAAACTCGATCTCGCCGACCTTGGTGGTCTCCCCGCGGCGCGGCAGGCGGCCAAACTCTTGCATCAGCAGGCCGCCGATCGTGTCGTATTCCTCGTCGGAATAGGCGGTGCCGAAATACTGGTTGAAGTCGGCGATCGGCGTGAGCGCGCGCACCGTGAATTCACGCGCGCTGTCCCGCCGAATCGTCTGGTCGTCTTCGACGTCGTGCTCATCGTCGATCTCGCCGACGATCTGTTCGATGACATCCTCGATGGTGACCAGGCCGCACACGCCGCCATATTCGTCGACCACCATGGCAATATGATTATGGCTGCGTCGAAATTCCTTCAGCAGCACGTTGAGGCGCTTGCTCTCGGGCACGAACACCACCGGTCGCATGTACTCGCGAATCTCGTAACTCTCGTCGCCCGCCGCTTGCAGCCGCAGTAAGTCCTTCGCGAGCAGGATGCCGAGAATTTGATCGCGATCCTCGCCGATCACCGGGAAGCGCGAATGCCCGGATTCGACCACCATTTCGATCAGCTTTTCGGGCGTTTCGTCGCGCTCGACGAACACCATTTGCGAGCGCGGCACCATGATGTCGCGCACCTGCATGTCCGCGACCGCCAATACTCCCTCGAGCATGACCAGCGCGTCGCCGTCGAACAGGCCGCGGTCGCTCGCCTCGCGCAAATTCTCGATGAGCTCGGCGAGATCGCGCGGTTCGCCGGACATCGACTGGGTAATGCGTTTTAACCAGCGGCCGGTGGCGCCGCTTTGGTGTTGTTCTGACATGGGGGCTTAAGGATACTCGATCAGCGATACGGGTCAGAAACCCCAAGCCGATCAAGGATTTGAACCTCCCTCGCGGCCATTATGACCGCCTCGGAGTCGGCCTCGTGGTCGAATCCGAGCAAGTGCAGCACGCCGTGTACGGTCATGTGTGCCCAATGCGCGTCGAGGGTCTTTCCGTGGGCAAGGGCCTCCTGTGCCACCACCGGGGCGCAAATGACGAGCTCGCCCAAAAAGCGCCGGCCATCGGGCACCTCACCGGCCCCGTCGAATGACAGTACATTGGTCGCCTTGTCCTTGCCGCGGTACTGCGCGTTGAGGCTGCGGCTGCGCGCCCGGCCCACCACGCGAATCGACAGCACCGCCGGACGGCGCAGCGGCGCGAGCGCCGCCGCGGCCCAACGGGCGAAGCGCCGCGAACTCGGGACCCAGGGTCGACGCGCCGCGTAACTGACATCGAGTTCGAGCCGCTGCGCCACTGCCTCAGGGACCGTCGTCGGGGGCGCTCGCCTCGTAGGCTTGCACGATTCTCTGCACCAGCGGGTGGCGCACCACGTCGCGCGAGCTGAACAGGGTGAATGCGATGCCGCGCACGCCCCGCAAAATATCGATCACGGTGCGCAGGCCCGATTGCTTGGAATTCGGCAGGTCGACCTGGGTGATGTCGCCGGTGACCACCGCCTTCGAGCCGAAGCCGATGCGGGTCAGGAACATTTTCATCTGCTCATTGGTCGTGTTCTGCGCCTCGTCGAGAATCACGAACGAGTCGTTGAGCGAGCGGCCGCGCATGAACGCGAGCGGCGCCACTTCGATGACGTTGCGTTCGATTAATTTCGCCACGCGTTCGAAGCCCATCATTTCATAGAGCGCATCGTACATTGGGCGCAAGTACGGATCGACTTTTTGCGATAGATCGCCCGGCAAAAACCCCAGGCGTTCGCCGGCCTCGACCGCGGGGCGAACCAGCACGATGCGTCTGACTTTTTCCGATTGCAGCGCCTCCACCGCGCAGGCGACGGCGAGGTAGGTCTTGCCCGTGCCGGCGGGGCCGATACCAAACGTCAGGTCGTGCGTACGTACGTTGTTGAGGTATTCGGTCTGATTGGCGCCGCGGGCACGCACCGCACCGCGCGCCGTGTGCACCCTGAGTTCATCCGAATCCGCTTTGGCGTCGCCGTTGTTGCTGTCCATATCCAGTTCTTGCAGCGCGATGTGAACTCGTTCGGAATCCACGGGCTCGCGCTGCGCCCGCGTGTACAAGTCGAGCAGCACCGACTCGGCGCGCTTCACCGCGGCCGGCAGGCCGATGATTTGAAATCGATTGCCCCGCCTGCGCATTTCCACGCCGAGTCGCGCCTCGATCTGGCGCAGATGTTCATCGAGCGGTCCGCACAGTTCCACCAAGCGGACGTTGTCCGCGGGCGCGAGCAATACATCACGCGTCGTGGAAATTGAACTCACGGAGCCCCGTCGGCAACGATCCGTCCGCGCAGCGAATTCGGCATCGCTTCCGTGATGACGACATCGACGAAGTTTCCGATGAGAGCATGCGGATTCTGCGCGGGGCCATCGAAATTGACCCAGCGATTGTTGTCGGTGCGCCCGGCCAGCTGCTGGGGATTGCGCTTCGCGGGGCGCTCGACCAGGACGCGTTGCCGGCTGCCCAGCATGCGCTCGGAGATGGCGCGCGCCTGGGCGTTCAAGCGCTGTTGCAACCGTTCGAGCCGCTGCTGCTTGACGGCATGCGCCACCTCGTCCGGCAGCGCCGCTGCCGGGGTGCCCGGGCGGCGGCTGTAGATGAAGCTGAACGATTGATCGAACCCCACGTCGGCCACGAGATTCATCGTAGCGATAAAATCCTGGTCCGTCTCGCCCGGAAATCCGATGATCAGATCGGTTGAGATGCAAATATCCGGCCGCACCGCCTTGAGCTTGCGCAGCTTTTGTTTGTACTCGAGCACGGTATGGCCGCGCTTCATGGCCGCGAGAACGCGATCCGAACCGCTCTGCACCGGCAAGTGCAGGAAGTTATTGAGCTTCGGTACGTTGGCGTAGGCCTCGATCAAGCTGTCGTTGAAGTCGAGCGGATGCGAGGTGGTGAAGCGAATGCGTTCCACGCCGGGGACCTCGGCGACGAAATGAATCAGCAACCCTAAATCGGCGAGCGTACCGTCCGCCATGGGTCCCGCGTAGGCGTTCACATTCTGGCCGAGCAGCGTGATTTCGCGCACCCCCTGCCCGGCTAAACGCTCGACTTCCGCGAGCACCTGATCGAAAGGGCGGCTGATTTCTTCGCCGCGCGTATAGGGCACGACGCAAAAACTGCAATACTTGCTGCAGCCTTCCATGATCGACACGAAAGCGGTTGCGCCGCCGGCGCGCGGCTGCGGCAGCCGGTCGAATTTCTCGATTTCGGGAAAGCTGATGTCGATTTGCGATCGGCCGGTTTGCCTGAGTCCCTCGAGCATCGCCGGCAAGCGGTGCAGGGTTTGCGGACCGAACACCAGGTCGACGAACGGCGCCCGAGCGGTGATGCCTTCGCCCTCCTGGCTCGCGACGCAGCCCCCCACCCCGATGATCACGTTCGGCCGCTGCTGCTTGAACAGGCGCCATTCGCCCAGCAGCGAAAACACCTTCTCCTGAGCCTTCTCGCGCACCGAGCAGGTATTGACCAGCAGCACATCGGCCTCCGCCGGATTGTCGGTCCGCGCCATGCCATGGGCGGCCTCGAGCACGTCCCGCATCTTGCCGGAGTCGTACTCATTCATCTGACAACCGAAGGTTTTTATGTATAAAAGACCGGGCATACGTTGGGCATAGGCTCACATAAAAAAGGCCGCTAAGATACAAGGAACCATGGCAATACGCGAAGTTCTCAAAATGGGCGATCCGCGCCTGCTGGCGCTGGCCCAACCGGTGCACGAATTCGGCACCCCGGAGCTCGAAAGCCTGCTGGCCGATATGCGGGACACGATGCGCGATCTCAATGGGGCGGGGCTCGCTGCACCGCAAATCGGGGTCGGCCTGCGCGTGGTGATTTTCGGCTTCGAGGCCAATCCGCGCTACCCGGACGCGGATGCGGTGCCCTTCACCGTGCTGGTCAATCCGACCTTGACGCCGCTCGGGGAGCAGCAGGACGACGGCTGGGAGGGATGCCTATCCGTCCCCGGCATGCGCGGGCTCGTACCGCGCTATCGCGATTTGCGCTACACCGGCTTCGATGAACACGGCAGCCCCATCGACCGCACGGTGAAGGATTTTCACGCGCGGGTAGTGCAGCACGAGGTCGATCACCTGGACGGAATCCTGTACCCGCGCCGCATCCGCGATCTGACCCAATTCGGCTTCAATGACGCTCTGTTTCCCGGCGAGAAGCTCACCGACGACTGAGCGTCGAGGATGATCTAGAATGACGGGCATTCACGGAGGCGCTTAAATCATGTCGACGACATTCGAACTCAACGGCAAACCCGCAACGCTCGACGGCGACCCGAAGATGCCGCTGCTGTGGGCGGTGCGCGAGTTGGCCGGCCTGCCCGGGACCAAGTTTGGCTGCGGCATGGCGTTGTGCGGCGCCTGTACCGTGCAACTCGACGGCAAGGCAATCCGCTCCTGCGTGACGCCGCTCGCCAGCGTTGCCGGGCGCAAGGTCACGACCATCGAGGGCTTGAGCAGCGCGCCGGCGAAGGCGCTGCAAACGGCGTGGGTCAAGCTTCAGGTTCCGCAATGCGGATACTGCCAATCCGGCCAGATCATGTCGGCGACCGCACTGCTCGAATCGAATTCCACGCCGACCGATGCCGACATCGATAGCGCCATGAGCGGCAACATTTGCCGCTGTGCCACCTACTCGCGAATCCGTGCGGCGATTCATGCCGCGGCCGACTCC
>CAYRAC010000007.1:6189-26315 GCA_964422045.1 uncultured Steroidobacteraceae bacterium | reverse complement strand
GCACGCCATTATTCACCCGCACGTAGGCGCTCATATGATCCGTGAACTCGTAATTCGCGCCCACCGAGAACGTCGGCATCGTATTGTGTTCACTGGCGTACGAGTAAGTGCCATTGGGCAGGTTAACCGCGTTGTCCCATAGATCGAAGGTGCTGCCCAGCGCTAGCGGAGACAGATTGCTCGTCTGTTGGGTCAGATTGATGTGTTCGACACGAGCCGAGGCATCCAGCAACCACTGATTGATCTTCCAGGAGTCCGACAGATAGAAGGCAACGTTCGTGGCTGTGCCCTGCTCGAGGATGTTGTAGCTTCCGTTGGCATTGACGATGCCCTGGGGGCTGGACACTTCGTATTGGTTTCCGCCCGCGACGGCCGACAATATGATCGGGCTCGCGTTCGGCTGATTGGTGATCAGGGCATTGGAGCCCAACTCCCAGTTGTCGTTGTCCGTGTAATGTGCGGCGTACAAACCGGCGGTCAGGATATTGCCGGCGCCGAGGTCCATCGCCAGGCGGAATTCATCGTTGACACTGGTGATCTTCTTCTGCACGAACCAGGCTTGTTCGGTGACGATGCTTTGATTCGGATTGACGGCGGCACCGCTCGCAAAGTTGGCCTGGACAGCGGCCGCGGTCAACGGGGCCGGAAACTTCAACGTACCGATGTAACTCGACAAGGTTTGCGGGTTGCCGTTGTTGACGAGCGCATGCGTGTTCACGTATCCGCCGTCGAACATGAAGTTATTGCTGATCGACCAACCGTTGTCGAATTTCAACTTGAGCTCTGAACCGACGTAGTCCAGTTGGGCGCCACGACCATCGGTGATGTCGTCGTTTTCAAAAGTGCCCGGATTCGCCGGATTCGGCACCAGGAAATTAGAGAGTTGCTTGCTGTTGTAGGTGGAGTTCAGCTGATTGAATCCGGGATAAACGGAAATCGTCCCGTTGTTCACCGAGTAAGGAAAATCGGCGTACCAGGTATTCTTGTCGTTCAGGGTTCTGGCCCAAAACATCACCGAGCCATTATCGAGATCATGCTTCAACGTGGCCGTTACCTGCCCGCCGATGTCGGACGTATATTGCGGGTCACGCACACCATCGGATACGCGGTAAAAGCCGCCAATGCTGCCGTACCAGCCGTCGATGAGCTTGCCGCTTACGAACGCATCCACGCGTTCCATTCCCTCAGTTCCGTAAGTGACGCCAACCGAGCCTTCGGTTTTGTCCGAGCCGGTCCGCAAAATGAAGTTCGCCGTTGCACCCGGCTGCCCGGAGCTGAAAATCGCACTGGTGCCGCCCTGGACGATCTCGACGCGCTGGACGGTGTCGTCCATGCGCACCAAGGAGCTGGTATCCATGAAGGACAAGAAGGAGGCACCGTAGACCGGCGAACCCTGGATCATGGTGGTGAAATACGGGGAATCGCCACCGCCGTTGGGGAAGCCGGCGACGTCGATATTGACGCCGGTTTGTCCGCCGGATGCTTCCGGCCAGATACCAGGCGAGAGTTTATAAATTTCGGCCGCACTCGCGGGGTTCGCGTTTTTGATGTCTTCGAGGGACACCGATACGATGTTGAAGCTCGCGTCCAACTTCTTGACGGCCTGGGCCGAGGCCGTGACCACGATTTCGCTCAGCGCATTGTCGCTCGTCTCAGCAGCGGCAGTTTCGTCGGCCGCGTAGGCGCCGCTGGCGCAGTACAAAACACCGGCCACCGCGGCGGCAACGGCATTGACCGCGACGAGGCGTGACGGCACCGCGCTCTTGCGGAATGCTCGATTAGTCTTTGCTTTCATGAATCCATCTCCCTCTTGAGTATCTGTTGATTCAGCCAGTGCCTGAAAATAAATCAGGGGATGCGTCGGACCTACGCGCGGTCCCGAGTTGGGTGGGTATTGGTCGCAATTGCATCTCCCCAGCAAATTCGCTCCGCAGTTCGGGTCTATAAGCCCGCTCGCTGCACGCGGACAATGCCACGGATCAGTGGCGATAGCAATACAGGGGTTGCCTGAAAACAACAAACGGCGAGGCGATACAAAATTTCACTTATTGTCAATTTCGCCACTGATTGGCGCAAAAGTCTGGCGCAAATGTTACGGATAACAACGGAGGCTTGATGCAAATTAGGCGGGTCCCGGCCACACTCGCAGCTGCCTCGCAACGTCCTCGGTTGGCGCTCGCCCGCGCCCGTTTGTAGCGATTTCACATCACGAGTCAAGTCACCCGCACGTAGGTGCAGTAGGGCTCCTGATCGATCGCGACGAAGGGCAAGAAGGTCGAGCTCACGCCGGCACTTTGAATGGCCCACGCCCGTCTGCCGGTTTGCGTAGCCGCGAGCAGTTGCTGCCGTGTCGCTCGAGGCGGCGCGCCGTCGCTGGTCACGGCGAACAGGACCAGCGGGCCGGCGAGCAATGCCACCGTGTCGGGATGGCCCGCGTCGATGGATTCGAGTCGCAGGGGCCGCGGCAGCTCGATATCGACTCGATCGCCGTCGCGCCACTCGCGATACACAGACGCGAATGTGCCCGGCACGACCGACTCGCGCCAGCGCGAGCCGTTGACTTCGAGCCGGGCGTCCTTGGCCCAACCCGGAATCCGCAAGTTCAGGGCGAACTCGCTCGGTCGCGAGGTTGCGATTTTGAGCGTCACGGAATCGGCAAACGGATACTCGCCGCTTTGAGTAAGCGCGCATTTCGCGCCGGCAGCGACCCAGGTGAGCGTCGAGGGAATGTAAAGGTTTACGTAAACGCCATTGGCATCGCGTAAATACGTGTTGATCCGATAGTCGGCGGCGACTTGCGGCAGAGTCCCGGAGCAACACGGGAATTTATGGTTCGAGTACACCTTCTTGGCTGCGAAATGATAGTCGGCGTAGTAGAAGGCGCGGCCGTCGGCCTGCATGGGTTTGGCGCCGAGCACGGTGTTGTACATGACCCGCTCCATGCTGTCTCCATAACTCGAGTTGCCGGTTACTCGCAGCAGGTAGCGCGCGATTTTGAAATGCGCGTAGGCGCCGCATGGCGTCTCAAAACTGTTGTGCGTCTTGCTCAAGCTGGCGCTGAGTTTGCCGCTGCCGGGTGCTTCCAACATCTCGTCGGGTCCCCAGCCGCCGGTGGCAAAGCTCTGCGCCGTGAGCATGGCGAAAGCATTTTGCGCGGCGCGCAGATGCTTGCCGCTGCCCAAGGTCAGGTAGGCCTGCATCGCCGAACTCAACGAGTTCACGTAGCTATAGGCGTGCTTCGCGCTCAATACGTTCTCGCCGCGTGCCAGCGGATCGAACCACGTGGCATCGTCGAGATATTGCACGGCGATATCGCGATAGCGCTTACCCGCGCCGCGCTGGTATGCCAGAAACAAGTTCTCCGGATTGGTGTAGGACTCGTCCCAGCGAAACGATTGATCCTTACCCGACCGCCATTCGACCTCGCGGTCGATGGCCTTGCCGGGCATATGCGGCAGCGCGACCTGCGTGGTCCGCTCCAGCATCGAGAAGGCAGCGCGATCGCCGACATATTGGTGCGAGTCGATCAGCCCGAGCAGCAGCTTGTCGTAGCAGTACGCCGGGAATCGATTCTGCTCGTAGAAATCCGCGGAAATCGTTTTCGCGTACAAGCGATTCAGCCGCAACACCTTGGCGCGCACCTCGGGCGAGCCGCTGATTGCGTAGTCACGCGCCAACGCCGAGACCCACTGGCCAAAGGTCGCGCCGGGAGCGAATGCATCGTCATCCTTGTGCCAATCGTAGGCCGCGTTGTAGTTGTACCAGCCGCCGAGATCTGCGCCGGGCGCGCTTTGTCCTGCCATTTGCCGGAAGGGCTTGAGCAGACTGTCCTCGTTCAGATTCATCAGCACTTCATGGGTGTTCATGAGTTGCGAGTCGTGCAGTTCGCTGTTGAGCGCGACCTGGCCGTAGCCGAATTCCTGGAGCGGGGCCACGAGGGTGCCGTGAGGCGTCTGCGCCCACACTCGTAAAGGGCTCGAGCCGGCAAGCGCCGCCGCAGCCGCCGACAATTTTGCAAACTCGCGGCGCGTCAGAGGTGCATTTTTCAAGAGTTTCTTCCTATGCGAGGCCCGCTCGCTGCAGCACTTCGAGCGGCGGTCCGTCGAAGCGCGCCAGCGCCACGTTGCCGACGAAGCCGAGATCCTGGTTGCCTTGCGGGGTGGTATAGAAAGCGCCGGCCGTGAGGTCGCGAAAGCGCGCAAAGAACGCTGCGGCGTCCCGATCCAAAGCCGCCGCTTTCGGCAGGTAACAGATCGGATCACATACGGCTCGCTGCTCATTGCTGCTGAGATCTGCGAGCGCTTTGCCGAAGCGCCGTGCGGCGCGGCTCTCGAGGTCGGCGAGGCCCTCGAGAATGATCGGGCGATCCTGCCGTTGATCTGGATACGGCGCGCTGATCCATTCGTCGATGAAGTCGACGACGCCCACCGCCGAGGCACTGGGTGAGTTGTCATCGGCCGGGATAATGATGTCGCTTAAAGCCGCGGCACTGCGCCGCTCACCGATGTTCAGGGTGAGAGGCCAGAGTTCGCCTGGACGATACAGCGGCATGAGATTCGGATCCGTGCCATAGCCAGCCCCATGCGAGGCCGCTCGCACCTTGATGAGAAGGGGCAATGACGCGGCGGCGCCAAGCACCCACTTGAGCGTCGTGCGTCGATCGATTCGCGGCGGTTGGTTCAATTCAGATCTCCCGGCGCTTGAGGCGCTCGAGCATATGATCCGCGCAGCGCCACGCCAACGCCATGATCGTCAGCGTCGGATTCTTATCCGCATTCGAGCAAAAGGTTCCGCCATCCGTCACCACGAGGTTCGGAACATCCCACGTCTCGCCCCATTGGTTGGTGACGGAATCCTGCGGCCGGTCACCCATGATGGTTCCACCCACTTCGTGAATGATCTTACCGCCCGGCTCGATGGCTTTACGTCCGTCGTGCTCGACGGCGCCGCGGACATGTCCGCCCATGGCGTCGATGATGGCGGCGAAGGTCTGTTGCATGTGCGCGGCCTGGCGTGTTTCGTGTTCGGACCACAGCCAGTGAAATCGCAACACGGGAATTCCGTATCGATCCTTGCTGTTGGGATCGATTTCGCAGTAGCAGTCCTGGTTCGGGATCATCTCTCCCCGGCCGGCGAAACCCACGAACGAGCCGTAGTAACGGCGCACATCGGCCTTGAAGGACGCACCGTAGCTGCCGCCGGTGAAATCCTCGAGCCTCTGACCGGTGCCGAGACCCGGCATGCGGCGCCCGCAACCGTACTCGATATGATAGCCGCGCGCGAAGCCGAGCTTGCGTATGTTGTCCTTGCCGTACAGCCACCAAGGCACATACAGGTGCTCGCCGTCGGCGCCTTCCTCATTATGCGGCGGCAGTGCCTCGAGCCTCGGTATCTGGCCGCCGAGGTTCGAGCCCACCGTGTCCATGATGTACTTGCCGACCAAGCCGCTCGAGTTCGCCAGGCCGCCCGTGTCACGCCCGGAATTGAGCAGAATGCGCACGGATTCGCAGGCGCCGGCCGCGAGTACCACGGCCCGGGAGCGGGCGCGGCGATCCTGGCCCGTGGTCTTGTCGATGAAGCGCACACCGGTGGCTCGGCCACTCTTGCCCACGACCACCTCACGCACCATGGCATCGCAAACAATATGCAGATTCCCGCTCGCCAACGCGGGCGGCAGATGCACGGTCGTCGATTGATAGTTGGCGCGAACCGAGCAACCCATCCCGCACGGTGTGGCATACAGACATGCGGCGCGCCGGCGCATGTCCGCGGCGAGGATGCGCTGTGCCGTCAAATTGCCGGGGTGCAAAAGCGCCGGAAGCCGCCGATCATCCAAACGCTTGGTCATGACCGCCCGATGCATCGGAATGAACGGCACGCCGAGCCGGCGTGCTGCCTTCTGCGCCAGCAATTCGCCGACTCGCGGTTTCGGCGGCGGCAGCAGCACGCCGGGAGAGGAATTCGGCGTGTTCTCCAGTCCCTCGTTCGAACCGTACACACCGATCAGACGTTCGACGCGGTCGTAGTACGGCGCGATTTGTTCGTACGAGACCGGCCAGTCGCGGCCCAGGCCATCGCGAGAGTACGGTTTGAAATCGTAGGGACCATTGCGAAGCGCGATGCGGCCCCAGTGATTGGTGCGTCCGCCGAGCATGCGCGGTCGCCACCACCAGAATTGACGCAGCGGATCATCGCTGGCGCTCGAGTAAGGCTCGCCCGGAACCTGCCAGCCGCCATCGATCGTGGCATCGTAGAAGCCGAAGGGTTTGTCGGGCGTGCTTTCGCCGCGCAACGGCGCCATGAAGGGCGTGTGAAACATCGGTGTTTCGCTATCCGGGGAATAGCGGCGACCGGCTTCGAGCATCAACACTTGCACGCCTTCGAGCGCCAGCGTGTAGGCCGTTTGCCCGCCCGCGGCGCCGGAGCCGACGACAATCACGTCGAATTCTCGATTCTCGGCTGCGCTGGCAGTGATAAACGGCATGGTAGTTTCAGCGAAGTCGCTGCGAACTCAGTTTAATCGCAGCGGCGCGGTTAAGCCAACGTCGATCCACAGTGCTAGGATCGGCGCCCTGTTGAAAAGCGCTTTGCGGAGGCACAAGAAATGGATCGAAAGAGTAATGCGCGGCCTTGCGGTTTCGCGGCGCTTTGCGCGCTGCTGCTGGGCGCGTGGATAACGCCGGCGTTGTGCGCCACCGATCCGAGTTTCCTGTTGTCCGCGACCGAGGCGGATCTCGCCGATTATTTTCCGACGTATCTTGCCAACGGCTATGTGTCGACATTCAGTTCGCCGCGCGGCACCGAGAGTGCGATGAGCCATCTGGTGGCATTCATGGACTATACGGCCGACGACTTCTCGCGTCCCGCGGCCGTTCCCGGTTGGACCGAGATCGACTACAGCACGGGCGCGACCGTGACGGGTCAGCAATGGCTCAATCGAGTGTCGCTCTCCGACGCACGTTTCAAGGACTACAGCCAGGTTCTCGATCTGCATGAGGCCACGCTGACAACACGCTATCGCTACGTGGATGGCGCCAAGGCGACCGCGATCGAGGTGACGACCTTGGTGAGTCAGGCCGCGCCGCACTTGGCCGCCAGCCGTTTGGTGATGACCCCGGACTTCGATGGAACGGTGCAGTTGTCCTTTGCCTTCAACCTGTGGGCGCCGCACGCGCCGCGATTGCCGCTCGGCAAGCTGAGCGGTGCGCAGATGGAGGAGGCCGTCGCCGCACACGGGCTCGCGCTCAAGCCCGTTCCCCCGGCGACCGCGGATCGTGCCGCCGTGTGGTACCCGGGCGATACGTATGTAGTGCACAGCGAAGGTGATGCGGCGAGTTTGAGCCTTTGGCTCGATGGCCAAGCGGAGCAAGGCTTGACCATGGCGCAGGCCGCGGCGGTCGCACTGCCCGCAGGTGTCGCGGCAGAGAACGTGCGCGTCTACAAGAGCGCCTATCGCCTCGCCTTGAATTTCGACGTGAAGGTCGAGAAGGGCCGCACCTATGCCTTCACCAAGTATGTCGCCTTCTCGCGCCAGGGTTGGGGCGGCGATGCCGCCGAGGATTTGCGTCTGGCGCGCGCCGCGAGGGTGAATGGATTCGAGCGCTTGCTCGAGGAACACCGCCTCGCCTGGGAGCGACTGTGGCACACCGATATACTCATCGACGGCGATGCCAAGGCACAGCAGGTGCTGCACTCCGAGCTCTACTACTTGCTCGCGAGCTCGACCGCCGATACCGGGTGGGCGTTGGGCGCCTGCGGCCTGTCGACGGGATACGTCGAGCATATTTTTTGGGATAGCGACACCTGGATTTTTCCGGCATTGCTGCTGTTGCATCCGGAGCGCGCGAAATCGCTGGTCATGTTTCGCGACCGTACTTTGGAACCTGCGCGCCGGCGGGCCGAGGCGCACGGCTATGCCGGAGCGATGTTCCCATGGGAGTCCGATCCCGAGAACGGCACCGAGCAGACACCGCATTTCGCCGCCGTCTTGGGCGATCGCGAGATACACGTGACGGCCGACGTCGCGATCGCGCAGTGGCAGTATTACCTCGCCACTGAAGATCGGGACTGGCTGCGCCGCTCCGGCTGGCCGGTGATTCGCGATGTCGCCCGCTTCTGGGTGAGCCGTGCCACCTACGTTCCCCACCGCCATCGATATGAAATCCAGCATGTCACCTCGGTCAACGAACCTTACAACGACGTGCCCAACGATACGTTCACCAATGTCTCGGCCGCCAAGGCGCTCAAGATCGCGACGCTGGCCGCAGCGCTGGTCGGCGAGCAAGCGGATCCGCGCTGGAGCACGCTGTCTCGCGAGCTGTACGTACCGATGTCCGCGGACGGCAAGCACCACATCGATTTCGATCCGAGCGTGGTCGTCGCCGACAAGGAATGGGCCGGAAGCAGCGCTCTGCCGTTGCTGCTGTATCCTTCGCTCGATGCGCCGATGAGCGAGGAACTGCGGCGCAACGACTATGCCTACGCCGTGAAGCCGTCGCCGACTCCGCACGTCGGAAACAGCATGGGGTTCGCGCCCACCTCGATCGCAGCGGCCGCGACCAGCAACCTCGACGCTGCCACGGCCTGGTTCCAGGCCAACTTCACCACCGGCACGCTCAAGCCGCCGTTCAATGTCCGCACCGAAACGGCCGCCAACAATACGAGCTACTTTCTCACCGCATCGGGCGGATACGTGCAGAACCTCGTGTTCGGCTTCAGTGGACTGCGCATCCAGGAGCAGGGGCTGGTGCAGGCCTATCCGCCGATCTTGCCGAGCGCATGGAAATCGTTGACGCTGCAGAACTTGAGCTTCCGCGGTGAGCGGCTGACGATTCGCATCGCACGCGATGCCGGCGGCAAGGTGCAGTTGGCCCGCGCCGTGGGCGCGAGCGCCGCGTCGCAGGCCGCTCGTCCGTTCGGCTACGAGGTTCGCGAGGGTCTCAACATCAACGATTTTGTCCGCGACGGCAAGGTGGCGGCGCACCTATTGCTCCGCTCCGGCGCAAATCCGCGCATCATCGTCGCCTTTCCGGCCGGCAACAGCGGCGTCGGGCTGTGGTTTTCGCCGCTGCAGAATGACGCCGAGTGGGAAATCACTCAGCGGCCGCAGCCGCTCGTCTTGTCGGACGCGCAAGGCCGCCCGCTGTACGGGATCAGCACCGAGGCGCAGATTGCCGCGCCGGCTCTTGGCGTTCAAAAGGCAGTGCTCTCGAGTGTGCGGGTGCTGCGCGATTACCAAGGGCTCGGCACCGTGCCCAGCCTCGTCGATAGCCGGCCGGTCGTGCAAGGACACACCCTCACGTGGGCCCGCGACCGCCTCGATGGCGCGGCCGGCTACCGCTTGAGCGTGGAAGTCATCGATGGGTCGGTGGAGGACAACCAACCCAATCCGCGGATTCGCGCGGGCGAGGATGGCAAGATTCGGCTCAAGGTCATCGGCGCCAGCGGCGAGGTGCCCTTGACGCCGCTATACGGCGAGAGCCTGTTGAATGAGCATGCCGCGACCGACGACGCGGCGCGCAACGCACTGACCTATCTCAGCTACCAGGAAAAGTTTCTTGCCGGGTCGTGGAGATTCGACACCTATTTTGGCCGCGACACATTGATGTCGGTCCGTCTGCTGATGCCGGTTTTGAATCCGCAGGCGGTGGAAGCGGGATTGGGGTCGGTTCTCGAGCGCCTGTCGAGTCGAGGCGAAGTGGCGCACGAGGAGAGTATCGGCGAATTCGCCGTGCTCGATCACCTGCGCACCGACGGCTCCAAGTCGGATGCGCCGCTGCTCGACTACAAGATGATCGATGGCAGCTACATGCTCGCGCCGGTGGCGCGCGCATGGCTCGTGGACGACGCGCGCGGCCGGCAGCGGGCCGAGGATTTTTTGGCCGCAGACAGCCACGCAGCGGCACGCCGTGGCGATGCACTGGTTGCGAATCTACGTCTGGTATTGACGAGTGCGATGCCATTCGCAAATGATCCTCGATGGTCGCGGCTGATCGGCATCAAGCCCGGCCTCATGGTCGGTAACTGGCGCGACAGCAACGAGGGCCTGGGGCGCGGCCGTTTTCCCTATGACGTCAACGCGGTCCTGGTGCCGGCCGCCTTGGCCGCGGCGGCGCGTTTTCTCGAGAGCGGGCTGCTCGATCCATATTTGAGCGCCGCCGACCGGACGCTCTTTGCGCGCGCCGCTGCGATGGCCAAGATCTGGAACACACAAGCCCCGCCGCTGTTCGACGTCGCCGTGGCGCACGCCACCGCCACTGCCGCGATCACCCGGTATGCGGCCTCCCTCGGCGTTCCGGCGCAACCCGCCCTGGCATCGCTCGAGGCCGGCGCTGTGCGCTTCCACGCACTGTCGCTCGATGTCAATGGCGCGCCTGTGCCGATCATGAATTCCGATGAGGGGTTCGCCCTGTTGTTCGGCGAGCCGGACGCCGAGCACTTGAGACGCGACGCAGCGTCGCTGTTGAAGCCGTTTCCCGCCGGCCTGATGACCGAGGTCGGCATGTTGGTCGCGGACCCGGTGTACGCGGCGACCGACGTTCAAGAGAGATTCAGCCGCAATGCCTATCACGGCGTCGTGGTGTGGTCTTGGCAACAGGCGCTGTTCGCGGCGGGCTTGCAGCGACAACTCAGCCGCAGTGATCTGGCCCCGGCAGTGCGGGCAAATTTGCTCAAGGCGCAGCAACTGCTGTGGCAGGCCATTGATGCTTCGCGCTCCATGAACAACTCGGAGCTTTGGTCGTGGTCATTTGGCGACGGCCATTATCGGATCGCCGCGTTCGGTGCCGCCGGGGCCGATGCCGATGAGTCGAACGCGGCACAGCTCTGGAGCACCGTCTATCTCGCGGTGCGCCCCCCGTCGATGAAGACCAATTCCGAGGATAACGCAGTCGCCAAGCTGACCTCGATCCCATCGCGCATCAGCGTGGCGCCCGACAGGATGGCTGTTGCCGCCGCGCCTCGGTCGTGGAATGTGATGCGGTAAGAGCGTTCTGCATCGAGGCCCGCGAGCAGGTAACGGTGCGCGGTTTCGGTCGTGCTGCCGCGGAACGCGAACAGAACGCCGCGCGCGGCGCTGCTCGAGAAATACTCGATACCATCCCAATGCACGCCATCCGGGCGCTCCGCCACGTGATACAAATCGGCCGTCCGAATCAGCGGCCGTAAGGCGGATTTGTAGAGCGAGATTTCGGCCGCGGCTGCCGCGTGTTGCTGCGCGGACCACTCCGCCGAATCCTGCATCAGCGAAAACCAGCCCATCATTCCGCTGCGCAGCATGTAGCGGAAGTTGTCGAGCGTTGGCGTCGGCCACTTCTCGACATAGCTTTCCAACATGGCGGGCGGCAGTACAAAACTGGCATCGAAAAAAGCGCGGCGATTCGACAGCGGATCATAGACATCGGTGATGGAGAAATAATCTCCGTGCGCGGCACTGCCAAAGTCCACCATCCGGCCCCCGTCATTGCACAACTCGAGCAATAGACGTGGGTGCTCGAGTCGCAGGCGTTCGTAAATGGCGTAATACGCCCGCGTGGCGTGATCGCTTACATCGGTCGAGTTGGAGCCGTCGACCCACAAGTATCCGGAATCCTCATATTCCCTCAAGGTGCCCGGCGCAGGCGCCGCCGCCGGATGATCGCTGCGCGAGCTGCCCTGCGCCACGAGGTAGCCGTCATGCTCGAGCATGTCGAGGTGATTCTCTGTCACCAGACGCGAGACTTCCGCGAGCGCCCACGCTTGCGCCGCGGGGACGCCCAAGTCCATCGTGATACCTTTGAACTGTTCGCGATGCTGCCAATTGTTGGGCGGGTCGCCGATCAACCAGTCACGCGTCTCTGGATCGTTCACGTTGCGCGCGCCCGGCCGGCTCGACACGCCCGCTTGAGTGAAGTCCACCCACAGGCCGAACTTGAGCCCTTGGGCGTGCGCGAAATCGGCGAGCGAGGCGATGCCGCTTGGAAACTTTGCGGAGTCCGCGTGCCAGTCGCCCACGCCTCGAAACCAGCCCGCATCCAAGTGATACATCTCCAGCCCTAAGCGGCGAGACTCGCGAATCATGCGCTTGGCGAGCGCCTCATCGACGGCCATGCCGCTGCCCCAGCTGTTGTTCACCAGTGTGGGATAGGTCGGATCGCGCACGGTGCGCGGATTGTTGAGGACCGCGCGGATCCAGCGGCGCAAGATATTTCCCGCATCGTCGGCACCGCCGGCAAATGCCCCCAGAAAAATCGTCGGCGTCTCGAAAACACCGGCCGGCGGCAGGCGGGTGCGGTACGGTCCCGGATCAGGATTCAAGCCCGCTGTCCCGCTCAGGTGGTCGCCTGCGCGCTCGAGCGTGATTCGCGTACGCCCGCTGAACTCGATCCCCAGATACCAGCCCGCGCCGCTGCCCGCGGGGTCGTCGACCAAGAGGTAGGGAATCATTTCGCGCGGTTGATGGGCGAGCGGGCGGGCGTAAGTGCTCGATACACCGAACCAATGATCGCCCTCGCGCAGCGCATCCCGATGGGTGCCCGCGGAGGAGGGCGCGTCCGCGCCTTTCTCCACCCAGAAACGCTCGAGCGGCTGCGCGATGTCGACAGCCCAGGCGAATTTGAAACTCGGTTGCCACGGGAGCCAGATCGATTCGCCGCTCGCGTTTCGAATCACGATGCGGTGTTCGAGCGGCCCGCGTTGAGCGCGCCTGCGCCATTCCCACGTGAGCTCGAGGCGTGGCGAGGCGGAGATGTAGACAAGGTCTATCCGCGAGGGATCGAAGCGGCACGAGGCGCGGTCGAGTTTCCAGGTCATGGACTGCGAGACGCCGTTCACTTCGACCCGGCCGGGTAGCGGCTCATCGGTCCGATTCTCCCAGGATGCGCCGCCGCGCAAGGTGAGTCGGGACAAGCGCGGAGCCGCATCGCCCGCCTCAACGGCGATTATCGAGTCGGCGCTGGACAGTTGTCCGGTACACGGCGCCGCCGCATGGCTCGGCGCGGTGAAAATGCCGGCGAGTAATGTTAAAGATACAAAGCGAACGACGATGGCAGCTGCAGGAGCCGCCACGCAGGGGCTCTCACTGCGCCTGCACACGTCTTGCATCGACGCGCCATGGCTTGCCGAAATAAATGAGCTCGACGCCCAGCCGATCGCCATCACGTTCGACCCAGCTCGGCAGAAAGGCGCGCTTGCCTCCCAGCCCCATGGTCTCGGCTACACACATCTCATCGGCGGGCGCCTGCACGACAGCCCGCGATTTGGTGAAATTGCCGCCCAAGGCGCACGCCTCGAGCGACAGCCACTGCGCCTGATCGAATGCGGCGGCATTCACCGACGCTTCGCTGACGGAGGGTTTCAACGTGTACGGAATGAGTTCGAGAGGCTGGCCGGCTTTGCGGCGCAAGATATTCATGGCCCAGAGCGCGTTGAGCGAGGTCTCGGATCCGGCGGAATTTGCCACGGCAGGATCGACATCCATGTGAATGCGCCAAAGTTCCCACTCGGCCCGTTGCGTGAGCTCGATCGTGACGGTGACATGCTGCAACGGAGGATCGCCCGCCGCCGGCTTGTTCAGCTCGAGTTGCGCGGCGTTGTCGTAGCGTCCCGCCAGCAGCGCGCTGACATCCGCAACCGAGACGGGCGCGGCATCGCGCGAGCCGGATTGAGCAAGCGGACAGAATGAAATGACCAGCCAGCCCATCACTGAACGTATGCGCACGGATCTACCCTCTCTCGAGCTCTTGACGAACGATTCGCGCCCCCTCGACCAGCGCCCGCATCTTACCGGCGGCGACTTCGCGCGGCAGATATTTCATGCCGCAGTCGGTACTGGCAATGACATCCCGGGCGTCGATGAACGGCAGCGCGCGGCGAATGCGCGCCGCGACCATGGCGGCCGATTCCACCTGCATATCGGACAGGTCGATGACGCCGAGCATGATTTTCTTGCCGCGAAATTCGCGAAGTACGGAGCAATCGAGGTTGGATTGGGCGGTCTCGATCGAAATCTGATTGCACAGGCAATTCTGCAGTTCGGGCAGGAACGAATAACCGCTGGGACGCGTATGAATGATGGCCGCGTAGCCGAAGCAAATGTGCACGGCTGTCACGCCGGCGACGCCCTCGAGCGCACGGTTCAACGCCTTCTGACCCCAGGCGCGCGCCTCCTCCGGGCGCGCTTGCATGTAGGGTTCATCGATTTGCACGACGTCCGCACCGGCGCGGAACAAATCGCGAATCTCCGCGTTGACCGCCGCCGCATAATCCATGGCGGCGAGTTCACGGCTGCCGTCGTAGTAGTCGATCTGCGCCTGTTGGGCCATGGTAAAAGGCCCCGGTACCGAGATCTTGATTTTTCGGGTCGTGTGCCGCCGCAGAAAATTGACGTCTTCGACCTCGACGGCATGCCGGCGGCGAATCGGCCCGACGACCCGGGGCACGGGGTTCGGATGACCGCTGCGGTCAAGCGCCGATCCGGGATTGTCGATGTCCACGCCAGCCAACGCCGTGGCAAATCGATTCGAGTAGCTCTCGCGCCGCATCTCGCCGTCGGTGACGATGTCGATTCCCGCTTCTTCTTGCGCCTTGATCGCCAAGATGGTCGCATCGTCCTGCGCCTCCTCGAGATACTCGGGAGAGATGCGCCACAACTCGCGAGCGCGTACCCGCGGCGGAAAGCGGCCGGCGAGTTTCGAGCGATCGATGAGCCATTCGGGCTGGGGGTAGCTGCCGACAATCGTGGTGGGAAGGAGCGTCATACGCTCGCGCTCGCGGCCATCCGGGCGGTGATGCGAGCCACGTGCTCTCCCTGAAAGCGGCACATCTCGAGTTCCAACGCCGAGGGCATGCGAAGTTCGCCGCCGGCTCCGGTCACGCAACTGGCACCGTACGGCGTGCCGCCGGTGACCTCACGCAGAGTCATCAGGTCCTTGAAGGTATATGGCAGCCCCACCACCACCATGCCGTGATGCAGAAGAGTGGTGTGAAAGGAGGTCAGCGTCGTTTCCTGTCCGCCATGTTGGCTCGCGGTGCTGCAGAACACACTGCCGATTTTACCAACGAGCGCATTGCGCGCCCACAGCGGTCCAGTTTGATCGAGGAAATTCCTCATTTGCGAAGCCATGTTGCCGAAGCGAGTGGGTGTTCCGAACAGGACGGCGTCATAGTCCGCGAGCTCGAGTGGATCCGCAATAGGCGCGGGCTGGTCCAATTTGCAACCCGCGGCGGTGGCCACCTCGACTGGCATGAGTTCGGGAACGCGCTTGACGGATACTGCGGTGCCCGAGACGCGTGCGGCGCCGTCAGCCTGCGCCCGAGCCATCATCTCGACGTGACCGTAGCTGCTGTAGTAGACGACCAGGATCTTGGGCATTTATTTATTCCTCATCATGCGCGCAACGGCGTGTTTTTCCAGGAAATTCCCCAGTGCAGCGTTGTAAGCCTGCGGGTTGTCGAGATTGCACAAATGACCGGCGTGCGGAATCTCGACGCATTCGGCTTGGGCCAGATCCGCCGCCAGTTGTTTGGCGAAGTTGCGCCGGCCGCGCAGGTCATGCTCGCCGCTCAGCAGCAGCAGCGGCGGCAAAAGGGATACGTCGACGGCGGATCTAGCGGCAGGTTCGTCTGCGGTCTCCGGGTTCAATAAATCGTGACCTCGGTAGCGCTCGATGCTGCGTGCAAGAATTTCGTGGGCGTGCGGATCTCGAGTCTGCAAGCTAGCGAGGGGGTGCATCCGCCACTCGCGGCGAAACGCCGCCATGCCGTCGCGCTGCGCGAGATTGCGATAATGAGCGCGCGGCAAATCAGCGGAATTGCCGGTGAGGCTCGCCAAATCGAGCTGCGGAGCGCCATCGAGTACCACGCAGGAGATGGCGAGCCGCGCGCGCACGGCGAGCGCGAGCGCTACGCGCGCGCCTTGCGACATGCCGACGATCGCCAGCGGCTCAATCTCGAGGTAGCGGCACAGAGCCTCCACATCGCGCACGTCCTGAACCATGGAAGGGACACCGGATGACAAGCCGAAGCCGCGCCGATCGAGTCGCACGATTCGGTATCTCGCGGCGAGATCCGCCGCTTGAAATTCCCACATATCGAGATCGAGAGTCCAACCGTGAAGAAACAACACGGCCGGACCACGCCCCGAATCGCGGTAACGCAGCCGCGCGCCGCCGAACTCGAAAGTGAGATTCGCCGGGTTCGAACTCAGATCATTCATGGTTGGCAAGTCTGAAATCACCGCCATCCTGTTTTTCGTATAGCGAAAAAAGGTTCGCAAACAGGCTACGCGGACCGCCTATTGAACGTCAAGGCGGCGAGCCGCCACTCAAACGGTGGCGCTCATCGACAAACCCGGCAGGCTTGCGAGATCTGCGCTGATTTGCCGACTGACCGTCTGCAGCATGCTGAAGCGCTCGCGGACCAACTTGGCCTTGCTGATCCGGCGCGAGTGGCTGGAGCTATTCAAGGCAGCGACCACCCGGCCATATTGATCGAAAACCGGCACGGCGAGTGCCACCACGCCATACGCGAGTTCATCCTCGACGGCGGCATAACCGGTGCGTCGACAGTCCTCGATAAGTTGCTTGAGGCGCGCGGGCTCGACCACGGTTCGATCGGTCAATGCTTCGAACGTTGCCGTGTCGAAATAGCGTTGCAGGCGCTCGGCCGTGAGGCCTGCCAGCAGGGCACGCCCCGTGGATGTGGCATGCGCGGGGAAGCGGCTGCCGACATGCGCTTCGAGCCTAATCAGTGTGCGAATCGAGGCGCGCGCGATATACACAATTTCGGTGCCGTCGAGCACGCACAGCGCCGCCGAGTCACCGGTACTACCCGCAAGTTCTTCCAAGTGATTCTTGGTCACCGTTTCGATATTCATCGACTCGAGATAGGCGGCGCCCAACTCGAGAACTTTCGGACGCAGCACAAATTGCCGGCCGTTGCGGGTGACATAGCCCAATTCCTCGAGGGTGAGCAGGCAGCGCCGCGCAGTCGCCGCGGGCATGTCGGTGAGGGCGGCGACATCACTCAAGCTCAATGTCGCCCGATCGCGCGCGAAGGCGCGTATCACCGCAAGTCCCTTCGCGAGTCCGCCCATGGCCTCGCGCCGCTGAGCTGGCTTGGTGCGCATCATGCGCGGCAGTTTATTTCGATATGCGAAAAGGAGGCAACAGAATTCGCGACTCTGTTGACGCTGGCGAAAATCAAGCTCAGCATATTCGTTATACGAATCGCTTTTCGGTATGCGAAAAAACCCAAAGCTGAAGAGAGCGCAATGTGAAGATCGGATCACAACTCCACAAGCAATCCGCGATTTCAACCTCCAACGAGACCACGATCCTGGTGCGCGGCCACGATCTCACACACGAATTGATCGGGCATATCGGGTTCACGGAGCATTTTTGGCTGCTCCTCACCGGTGCATTGCCGACGCCGGCGCAGCGGCGCATCTTGGACGCGACGCTGGTTGCGATCGCCGAGCATGGCCTGGTTCCGAGTGTGCAGGCCGCGCGGATGACGTTGGCGGCCGCGCCCGAGGCGCTGCAAGGCGCCGTGGCTGCGGGCATTCTCGGATGCGGCTCCGTGGTCCTCGGCTCCTCCGATGCCGCGGGCAAGTTCTTCGCGTCGATTGCGGCGGGAATTGCAGCGGGAGCGGCGCTCGAGGCGGCTGCCGAGACAGTCGTGCTCGAGTTGCGCGCCGAACGGCGGCCGATACCCGGCTACGGACACCCGTTGCATACGAGTGCAGATCCGCGCGCGCAGCGCCTCCTCGAGGTGGCGGCGGAGGTCGGCAGCGGCGGCGCGCACGTAGCAATTGCGCGCCAAGTGGAATCTCTGCTGCCGAGATTGCTCGGCAAGCCGCTGGCCCTGAACGTCTCCGGTGCAATTCCCGCCGTATTGCTCGACGCCGGATATCCGCTCGCCGCGCTCAAAGGCGTACCCATCCTGGCGCGCACGGCGGGACTCGTCGCCCACCTGCTCGAGGAGCAGTTCAGGCCAATCGGGTTCGTGATGTCGCATGCCGCGGCGTCGGCCATCGACTACGACGGCGCTGTGCCGCCGGGATTTACCCCAAGCCATGGCTGACTCGCCTGCTCGGCTGCAGATGTCCGGCGTGTTGGACGGTATTCGCATCGTCGAGCAAGGCACATTCATTACCGGCCCTTGTGCCGGCATGATGCTGGCCGATCTCGGGGCGGACGTTATCAAAGTGGAGAGCCCGGAAGGCGACCCGTACCGCAGTTATCAGGGCGAGCAGTACTCGCCGCATTTCCAAGCCTACAACCGCAACAAACGCAGCGTCGCGCTCGATCTGAAAGCGCAATCCGATCGCACGCTGTTCGATTGTTTGATCAAAGAAGCGGACGTCTTCATCCAAAATTTCAGACCGGGCACCGCCGCGCGTCTCGGCGCAAGCCACGAGCGCTTGAAGGGGCTCAACGAGCGGCTCATTTACACATCGATCAGCGGTTTTGGCTCGAGCGGTCCGTACGTGGATCGGCCGAGCTACGACTCGGTGGCGCAGGCGTTGAGCGGATTTTTGAGCGTGGTGGTCGATACCAGCCGGCCGCGATTCTTGGGTCCCGCTCTCGCCGATGCGATTACCGGTATCTACGCGGCGTACGGCGTGCTGGGTGGCTTGGTACAGCGCGGCCGAACCGGCAGCGGCTGTCTGGTCGAGGTGTCGATGCTCGAGGCCATGGCGCACTTTGCCGTGGAACCGTTTGCGGCTTTCTTCGCGCTCGGCATCACGCCGACGTCGAGCGATCGTCCGCGGCTCGCGCAGGCGTATATCTTGAGAACCGCCGATGCGCGCCTGATCGCGATTCATCTCTCGTCGCTCGAGAAATTCTGGGAGGGTCTGGTAGCGGCGTTGAACGCGCCCGAACTTGCGAGCGACATGCGCTTCAATCCGCGTACCGCGCGAATCGCCCACTACGAAGAATTGAACGAGGAACTCGACCGGCGATTCGCGCAGCACGACCTGGCGCATTGGATCGAGCAGCTCGGGCGCAATGATGTTCCGTATGCGCCGATAAAGGCGATCGACGAGGTGATTCACGATCCTCAGGTCGAGCATCTGGGACTCATCGTGCCGGTCGAAGCCGCACACAGCGGCAGCCAGGCGGTACGACCGCCGGTGCAGTTCGGCGGTGTGCGTGCGCAGTCGGTGCGGGCGGCTCCGGCACTCGATCAGCACGGGGCGGCGATTCGTGAAGCGTTGGCGCGAGACGCGGCGTGGCCGGCCATGGCTTGAGGCGGCGTTACGGGGGCTGGGTGCGGCTGAGAGATACAAATCGAAAACGGAGAACACTATGCGCATTGCAACGGGGAGATGGGTTACGGTGCTGGCGACAACGGGGGTTTGCCTGACCGCGGCGCTCCCGGTAGTGGCCCAAACGAGCGATCTGACCGAGATCATCGTCACCGCGCGCAAGCGCGACGAAACATTTCAGAGCGTGCCGATCACGATGAATGTGTTCGCGGCTCAGGAGATCCAGGCTGCGGGCATCGAGAATCCGCGCGATTTCGTCGCCATGGTGCCCAATATGACCCTGGTCGAGGTGCAAAACGTCGGCAACGCCTTCATCACCGTGCGCGGCATCTCGCAGGCGCGCAACAGCGAGCCTTCGGTTGCCGTGCTGGTCGACGGCGTGCTCGAAACCAATCCCTACGAGTTTGATCAGGAGCTCACCGACGTCCAGCAGATCGAAGTGCTGAAGGGGCCGCAGGGCGCACTGTACGGGCGCAACGCCATCGGCGGCGCCATCATCATCCAAACCGCGGACCTTGCGGATCATTTCGAAGGTACCGGCAAGGTCGGCGTGGGTAACGGAGTGTCGGAGAAGGCCCAGTTTGCGGTGAGCGGGCCGATCGATTCGGCCGGGACGCTCAAATATCGCGCCTCGCTCAATTTCTATAATACGGATGGCTATCTGCGGAATACCTATCTCGACCGCAAGGCCGACCCGTACCGCGACTACTCCGGGCGGCTGCGGCTATTGTGGAAACCCGCCGATGATTGGAGCGCGGATCTGCGCGTGTTCCGCGATCACGTGGAAACGACCGCGTATTACTACGTCATCCCGCGTGACGACGAGGCGAATGTGTTCTCGAGCTTCTCGACGCCGCCGAATGCGAATGATGTGACG
>CAYRAC010000007.1:0-6179 GCA_964422045.1 uncultured Steroidobacteraceae bacterium | reverse complement strand
CGCGCGACATCACGGATATCGCGCTCAAGCTCGATTTCAACGTCGGCTACGGCACCTTCACATCCGTGTCGGATTACAATCGCACCAAGGAGATCGATACCGGAGATGCCTATGACTTTCGGCCGATCACGACGTCGATCTTTTATAACTACTTCGCGCCGCTCTACTACGGCAGCCTGCCGGCCGCCGACGGCGGGCCGTTCGATGAGAGCCAGAGCCAGTTCATCGATGTGAAGACCTATAGCGAGGAGCTGCGGTTCACGGCCAGTCCGATCAACGGTTTCTCGTGGATCGGGGGAGCGTATTTCGTGCACACGGATCGCTTCATCTCCACCGGCAATCTGGTGGATCGCGGAGACGGTATCCCGAACGTCTATCAGACCCCGCTGGTCGATCCGACCAATCCGATCGCCACCAACACGAACGTCACGTTCCTTGCGGACTCGCAGAGCAACAACGCCTGGGCGGTGTTCGGCGATGCGACCTATGAATTCACGTCGCAGTGGGAGCTCGATGCGGCCATCCGCTACGACCAGGATCAGCGGCACAACACCACCGATACCCCGACTCAATTCCTGATTGATCCGGCGGATTCCCATACTGGAGAGGTACGCAACGCCACCTTCAGCGCGGTGCAGCCCAAGGGCACGTTGCGCTTCAAGCCGACCGACAATTTGACCTTCTACGGCGGCTGGAGCCGCGGGTTCCGCAGCGGCGGCTTCAACCAGACCGGCGTCGGCGCAGCCGCGGCAGCGGCAGGCCAACTTGGCGTTCATGATTTGTTCCAGGCCGAGGTGGCCGACACGTGGGAAGTGGGTGCCAAGAGCCAGTTTCTCGACCGGCGGTTGAGCGCGAATCTGGCGCTCTATCACACCGACTCGCACAACGGCTATTTCTTCTTCTACAGCGCCACGACCTCGACGCAGAATCTCGGCAATCTCGACGCCACTTACAAGGGCGCCGAGCTCGAGTTGACGGCGAGAGCAACCAACTGGCTCGACCTATACGCCAACTTTGGCTACACGGACGGCAGGATTACCGCCATGCAGGATCCCACGGTCGTGGGCAACAAACCGCCGCTGCTGACCAAAGACACGGTGAATGCCGGCTTCCAGGTCCACCAGCGCGTCGCCGACGGGCTCAACGGCACGCTGCGTCTGGACTATCAAGAAATCGGCCGTACCTGGTGGGATCCGTACAACGTGACCTCGCGCGATCCGATCAATTTGATCAACCTGCGCACCGGACTCGAGGGTCAACGGTGGACGGTTACCGCCTGGTCGAAGAATCTGACCAACAAAATCTATAATGCCGAATTCTCCGCGGGAGGCTTCCTGTGGAGAGCCCCGCCGCGCCGCTACGGGGTGGATTACACCTTCAAGTTCTAATGGGGAAGTGCCATGCTCAAGTCAAATAAGTCTCCGATGCGGCTGCATCACAACGCCTATGTCACGCGCGACCAGGAGAAGACGCGCCAATTCTACGAGGACGTCATCGGCATGCCCCTGGTCGCCACCTGGTGCGAGTCGGACGATCTGTTCGGCAAGGTGCGCACGTACTGCCACACCTTCTTTGCCATGGCCGACGGGGGCGCGCTCGCGTTCTTTCAATTCGCGAACCCCGATGACCAGGCGGAATTCGGGCCGCAGATGCCGGCCTCGCCGTTTCATCATATCGCGCTCGCGGTGGACGCGCAGACTCAAGCGGCCATCGAGGAGCGGATTGCCGCTGCCGGCATCAAGCCGCCGGAAACCTACGTCCTGGAGCATGGCTACTGCCGCTCGGTTTACGTGCACGATCCCAACGGGCTGATCCTGGAATTCACGCTCGACAGTCCGCAGGCGGTTGCGATCAACAATGCGCGGCGCGCCGACGCGCACGCCGAACTGAAACGGTGGATCGCGGGCGATCACACGTCCAACAACACATATCGGTGATGGCCGGCCAGCGCAGCATGAGGCACAGCACCGACCGCATCTTGACGACTCATGTCGGCAGCCTGCCGCGCAGTCAGGCTGTGACCGATGTGCTGTTCGCGCGCGAACGCAACGAGGTGAGCGACGCGCACGCAGCGGCGTCCGTCATCGCCGAGGCCGTGACCGAAGTCGTGCGGCGTCAGGTTCAAGTCGGCATCGATGTGGTCAGCGATGGGGAAATGAGCAAGATCAGCTATGCCACCTACATCGCCGATCGCTTCGCGGGATTCGGCGGCGATACGCCGCGCGAGCCCGGACAAGACCTGGTCGAGTTTCCGGGGTTGCTGAAGAAGCTGGCGGAGCGGGGTTCGACGGCCAAGTATCGCCGGCCGCGCTGTGTCGGCGAGATTCGCGTCAAGGATCTCGCGCCGTTGCAAGCGGACCTCGACAACTTCCATTCGGCGATCGCCGCGGCTGCGCCGACCGAGGCCTTCATGAATGCAGCCTCCCCCGGGGTGGTGGCGCTGTTTCAGCCGAACGACTACTACCGTTCGCAGGAGGACTACTTGTCGGCACTCGCCGAGGCGCTGCGCGTGGAGTACGAAACCATCGTGCGGGCGGGTGTGCTGCTGCAGATCGACGCACCGGATCTGGCCATGGGTCGGCACACCATGTACCGCGAGCGATCGCTCGAAGAGTTCGAAGGCCTCGCGGCGCGGCACATCGAGGTGTTGAATCATGCCTTGAGAAATGTGCCGGCCGAGCGCGTGCGCATGCATGTTTGTTGGGGCAACTACGAGGGTCCGCATCACCATGACGTGCCGATGGAGCGGCTGCTGCCGATCGTGCTCAAGGCGAAGCCGCAGGGACTGTTGTTCGAAGCGGCGAATCCGCGGCATGCGCACGAATGGGCCGTGTTCAAGGACGCGAAAATCCCGCAAGACAAGGTTATGATTCCGGGGGTGCTGGCGACAACCACGAACTACATCGAGCATCCGCAGCTGGTCGCGGAGCGCATCGAGCGCTTCGCGCACATCGTCGGACGCGAGCGGGTCATGGCGGGGACCGACTGCGGCTTCGGCACTTTTGCGGGTTTCGGGCCGGTCGAACCGGAAATCGCCTATTTGAAGCTCAAATCACTGGTCGATGGGGCGCAGATTGCCAGCGGCCGTCTGTGGCGCTAGACGCAGGTGTAACTGACATGACCGCCCCGCCCGGGCGTCCGCCGGTCGAGCGGCGCAAGAGTACGGCGGCAGCGATTTCGACGCCGTTTCGCTTCTACGACAACCGGCAAAAATACCTGGCCTTCGTCACGACCTGCAACGAGAAGTCCGCGATCGCCCGGCGTGCGGCTCACGAAGTGGCCTTGCTGCATCCGACCCCGCCGGCCGTGCGCATGTTCGACGCAGGCATGGGCGATGGAACCGTGATTGCACGGATCATGCGCAGCACACACCGGCAATTTCCGACCGTCCCGATGTTCGTGGTCGCCAAGGAAATCAGTCTCGAGGATGTGCGTTTGGGTCTCGAGAAACTCCCCGATCGACTCTTCGAGCATCCGGCAACCGTGTTCGTCGTGACCAATCTGAGCTATGCCGAAGCGCCGCGGCTGATGCCGCGCGATGCGCAGCAGGCGGCGGCGCTCAATTGGCGCGAGGTACGGCTGACCGGCTCAACCGTCCACGAATATGCCGAGCAGATCGATGATCTCGGCGCCTCCCTCGCCAGCGGCTGGCAGACCACGCCGAGCGCCAAGACGGGTAACCCGTTGGTGGTGCGCCCCTCCGTGCTGGTGATTTATCGCGAAGATCAGAAGTTCATTCTGGATGCAGTGATCCCGAAGCCCGGGCGGATCTTCGAGCACTACGACCTGGTCGTTGCCTCGCAGCCGTGGCGGGCGCGCATGGGAGCCGAGTTCAAAGTGCAGAAAGTGCTGGCGCCGCTCACACGCAGTCTGGCCGCCGGCGGCAGGCTGTTGGCCATCCAGTCGTATGGACAGGATCCAGGGCTCGAGATCATCCAACAGTTGTGGCCCGAGGAGCGGCCGTTCCAAGTCGGCCGTCAAGAACTGCTCAGCACGCTGCGCCGCGAACTCGGACGCGAGGCGCGGGACTTCAAGCTCGCCGTCCCCGATGACGACAAGGCCGTGTTTCGCTACGAAATGCACACCTTGCCCTCCGAAATCGGCGACCGGATCGGAACCTCGACGCTGTTCGCCGCCTGGAATGCGGCGATCTATGTGAATCAGATCGAAGACGAACGCCTGGATGCGGTGGTGACGAACGGCGCCTACCTCGCGGCCACGCAAAACGTCCTCAAGACGCATGGGGGGCTGTGGTTCAACGATGAGGCATTCGTCGTCACGCGGCGGCGCACTTGATACCGCCGGTCATTAGATCGCCATGAGGATAGGGTGGACAGCATGCGCGAGTTCGACCAGAAGAGCATAACCGCAGCGGTGATCGGGCGGCTCGCGCAAAGCGACGATCCGAGATTCAAGCAGGTCATGATCTCGCTGATCACTCATCTTCACGACTTCGTTCGGGACGTGAAACTCACCGAGCCCGAATGGATGACGGCCATTCAATTCCTCACCGACGTGGGCCAAACGTGCACGAGCAAACGTCAGGAGTTCATCCTCCTGTCCGACACCCTCGGCGTATCGGTGCTCGTGATCACCCTCAATCATCCCGCGGATGAGGGCAGTGCGGAATCGACGGTTCTAGGCCCGTTCTTCTGGGAGGGGGCTCCCGACCTGCCGCGGGGCTGCAATCTGGCCGACGGGGTCAAGGGTGAGCCCGCATTCTATTCGGGCCGCGTGCTCAGCGTCGATGGCCGCCCGCTCGAGAACGCGCTCCTCGATATCTGGTCCGGCGACGGCGACGGGAACTACGACATGCAGATCCCCGGGGAGACGGGAATGAAGGCGCGCGGCAGGATCAGAACCGACGCCGACGGGCGCTACTGGTTTCGTTCGATCAAGCCGACCTTCTATCCTGTCCCGACCGACGGGCCGGTGGGACGGATGCTGCGCAAGATGGGGCGCCATCCGTATCGTCCAGGGCACATTCATATGATCGTATCCGCGGCCGGACACTTGCCGGTCACCACCCACTTGTTCGTTGCCGGCAGCGACTACTTGGATTCGGATGCGGTGTTCGGGATGAAGGAGTCTCTGGTGGCGCATTTCGAGCGGCACCCCGCCGGCGTGGGTCCTTTCGGCGAGCGCATGGACACTCCTTTCTACTGCGTCAACTACGACTTTAAATTGAGGCCGGCCGGCGCACCCTAGCCCGTTGCAACTTTTCACCCCCATCGTGTGTTATGGGAGTATGAGCGCCATCAAGCGCGGGTTGTGTGCGCCGCCGACGCGCGCCTTTCAACGGAGACTAAGATGACCTTGAGCGACGAACTGAGCAGGCTGGCAGAGCTGCGTGCCAGCGGCACATTGACGGAAGAAGAGTTCGCGCGCGCGAAGGCGCGGCTGTTGAATGAGCAGGCCGGGCAGACCGGTCAAGCCGCGCCACCGAACGAGCCGGTGGTGGTGGCGGTCAATGCCTTCCGGCGCAGCCGCAGCGATCGAATCATCGGCGGCGTATGCGGCGGCATGGCGCGCGCAACGGGGGTGGAGGCGTGGGTGTGGCGGCTCCTGTTCGCGATCATGTTCATTTTCGCAGGCGCCGGAGCGCTGTTGTACGTGCTCTTGTGGATCTTCGTGCCAAGCGACTGATCGATACGTGTGATATGGTCCACAGAACATGTGGTCGTCGCGCGCCTTGTGCAGGCCGATGGCAGTTTCCCTACATCCCCGCTGGCTGTCTCACTGTAGGCTGCTTGGATAACTCTCGGTCGATCGCCTGAGAGACAGTTGCTCGCGCGTACGGACAGGCGCCCCGCCAGAGGATCTGCCTTGATTGAGCCTTTGCGTCGTTTCTCAACTGCAGATTGGATCGTCGCAGGCACCGCGCTGTTCATCATCGGCAACGGCGCGTCGGTGTGCATCGGATGGTGGCTGCGCATACCCATTTTGGTCCAACTATCTCCCGATGCTCCCACCCATTTCAATACCGCATTGATCTTCATTGTCCTGGGAGTGGGAGAGTTGGGCTTGGTGCTGCGCCGCCGAGGCATCGTGATGGGGGTGGCGGTCGCCGTGACCTGTATTGCGGGCGCCGAATTTGTTGAATACGCACTTGGTCTGGATCTCGGTATCGATAGGCTGTTTGCGGTGCCATTCGTGGGTCTCGATGCCTCTTATCCGGG
>CAYRAC010000006.1:19330-27175 GCA_964422045.1 uncultured Steroidobacteraceae bacterium | reverse complement strand
TCCATAAAACGGTGGCAGCTGGTATCGGCATCCCTCTATGAACAGGCTATTGGAGTTGGATTTGCTGCGTACCCTCGTCGTTGTCAGCGAGAATGGCAGCTTCACGCGTGCAGCCGAGGTCCTGAGCAGAACTCAAGCCGCTGTTAGCATGCAAATCAGACGACTCGAGGAACTGTGCGGTGCCGTATTGATCGCGCGCAACAAGCGCGAATTTCGGCTCACCAATGAAGGCGAGATCCTGGTGGCGCATGGAAAACGCATGCTCCTCTTGAACGATGATGCCGTTGCGGATCTTTCGCCGCTTTCAGTCTCAGGCACGATCCGAGTCGCGGCGCCCGATCTATATGCAGTGCACATCTTACCGCCATTATTGGTCGAATTTTCCAGCATCTATCCCGATGTACAGATTCAGCTGCAGTCTGGGGTTACTCAGAATGACGTCGTTGAGACTCTTGGGGGACTGAATTTCGACCTAATGATCGCCTTAGAACCGACAGGCTCGTCCTCCGGCCTGGTTCTTCAGCACGAACGTGCCATTTGGGCGGTCTCATCAACCCACCGACCGCACATGCGTTCTCCGATGCCGCTCGCCCTGCTGCGCGAAGGTACGTTGCTACGCCAATGGGCCATACGGAGTCTGGGTGAAAGCGGGAGGGAATGGCGCGAAGCTTTTGTCAGCGCCAGCAGTATCGCCATGCTTGCGGCGATCGAGGCGGGTCTTGCGGTGGGCGTCATCCGGGAGTCGAGCCTGCATGCCGGCCTGCGCGAACTCGGAAGGGATGAAGGTTTCCCGCCACTACCCACCTTTGACATTACGTTGCTTCATGGCAGTCCGGGCTTGGGGAAAGCAGCAAAGGCATTGCACGCGTTCTTGGCAGACAGGCTGCTACCCGGCCCGTAAGCGTCGATGAGTGGGAGACTCACCCGCAGTCGTTATGGACGCGATAAATATTCTTTGTTTGTCTAAAGGCACCGCCGGCGCCGATACTCAGGACAAATGGAACCAGCCCGTGTTTACTAGTGACGTCCCCGCCTCGAGGCCACGATCAGTTGACATTGCATTTGGGGACGTGGCGCCGGCACTACCCGCAGTCATCGAGGTCCTGCCGGCCCGGCCCACCTTTATCTACGAGCGTCTATCGACGCGCACCCGGCAGGTCGAAAAAGTCTATGTCGGATTTGGCGAGATAGAGGGAACTCCCGGCTCTATCGACGCGTTTTCCGACCTTAGGTCAAGTATCGAGAATGCGCTTTCCTCGCCTCGTGCCGCGACAGCGGTTCTGGCCTTCATGTCCTATGAGGCGCTACGACCCAAGTCGCCGCAACGCGAATGCCAGACTCTTGTGCCGCGCTACACAATCTTGCAGCCCAGGCTTCTTCTCGAATTGGATTATCGTCAGCGGACGGCCAGACTCAGCGGCGATTACGAAGCAGTCCTCGATACTGCGCGAGCAGCGCTCCTGAAGTCCGCGACGAAGGTTCGAGAAAAGACAACTATCGACCCGGGCATCGATACCATTGAGCGTTGGTCGATTAGACCCAGCAAGCACGAGTTTCTAAAAGCAGTTGCCGAAGTGCAGAAGGAAATTGGCGCCCGGCAAGACCTTGACGGAGTCTGTCTCTCGGTCGAGTTGGAATCACGGGCGCAGATAGATTCGCTGGAGAGCTATCTTGTGCTGCGGGAAATGAATCCTTCCACCTGCATGTTTTATTTGGAGCACGAGCTGTTTTCCCTTTGGGGAGCCACGTCGCTCCCGATCTTGCAAGTGCGTGATCGGCGTATTGTCGTCGAAACAGACGGCGCAACTCGGCGTGTCGAGCCCGGCGCAGCGGATCAGTGGAACCCGACAGACAAGGAACTCGAGGAATATGATCTGGTTGTAGCGGCATTACGCGATGACCTTGACGGGGTGGTCGTCCCCGCGAGCCTTACGTTCACCAGCGAACGAGAGCAGCGAACATATTTCAACCTGCGCCACTTATTTGCCGAGGCCGTGGGCGATCTCGCTGAGGGCGTCGATGCGGTAGCCGCCTTGAAGCGCCTCACGCCCCACGGCGCTGCTGCGGGCTACCACAAAGCGGCTGCATTGGACCTTATCGATCAAGTTGACTTGGCGCCCCGCGGTCCCTATTCCGGAGTCATTGGTATTTTCGACCACAAGGGCGACGCGGATGCCGCCTGTGTCATCCGGTCTACTTGGAAGGCGGGATCGACAATTCGGACCCGAGCCGGCGCAAAGATAGTGGCGGGCTCGGATCCGGTTGCCGAGTATGAGGAAAGCATTTTGAAAACTTTGCCGCTCCGAAGAACGGTCGAACTCGTGCTCCGGCGAGTGCCAACGGGCATCGCCAGTTAGGAAAATGGCGATTTTTCCGCATCGCCCTCTTGGCCGCAGCGGGCTCGCGGTTACCACGCTCGGCGTCGGTGGCGGTACTTTGGCGACCGGCGGCGGCAGGGAACAGACCATCGCTATGCTGGATGCGTGTTGGCAGGCGGGCCTTCGGTATTACGATACCGCCCCCTTGTATGGTGAGAGCGAGTCCACGCTCGGCTTCTTCTTGTCCGCAAAAGCGCGGCAATCCTATGTGCTCTCTACGAAAATAGGGAGGCTACCAGCACCCGTGGGAACACGTCACTTCGACTTTTCTCGTGAGGCTGTCGAGACATCCGTGACGACGAGTTTGAACAATCTGGCGACAGATTACATCGACATTTTAGCCGTTCACGACCTCACGCCGGCCATGTTGGGAGATGATTTTGATCGGTCCCGCCAAGCCCTGCTCGACGAGACCATCGACTACCTGATCACGTTGAAGGACGAAGGGACCGTGCGGGCTCTGGGACTGGCCCTTTATGATTGCGACGCGGCGCTGCAATGCCTGCGAACCCGTGCATTCGACAGCGTAATGATTGTGAGCGCGTATACTTTGCTGTGTCACGATGCCCTAGCCTCCCTTCTCCCCTATTGCGAGAAGCATCAGATCGGCGTCCTGGTGGCCTCCCCGCTTCACACCGGCCTGCTGGCCACGGGCTCAGTGGATGGGGCGCGTTTTAATTACCAGCCGGCGAGTACCGACACTCTGCGCAGAGTGGATAGGATTGAGGAAGTCTGCGCCCACCATGGGGTGCGTCTCCACGCCGCCGCATTGCAGTTTCCCCTATTGCACCCTGCCGTGGCGGGCGTTGTCGTCGGGCACCAAACACCCGGTGAGGTTGCCACCAGCGTAAAGCGCCTGAATGAGCCCATTCCAGTGGCTTTTTGGGAAGATTTGGTAAGGAAAGGCCTGCTTCCCAACGACGCTCCAATTGTTTTGTCTGCGACGAGTCTCTAAAGTGGCGCTTCCAGGAGGTGGCTTCATCGCGCTTTGGAACGACATCGATCCGCGTCGCACGGACTACGATGCCTGGCATACCATCGAGCACGTACCCGAGCGACTCACCGTCGCGGGCTTCCTGCGTGCACATCGCTACGTACTGCTCGATGGCGAATTGCCGAATTACTTCACCTTGTACGCCCTCGACGACCTGCGGACGCTCGACAGCGACGAATACCGCAGGCTCCTTCGCCGGCCATCCCCGGCAACATTGGGCATGCGACCCGATTTTCGTAACTTTCTTCGATTGGCCTGCCGAACGACACTCACGAAAGGCACCGGGCTCGGCGGCTACGCGGCCGTCTGCCTCTTGCGATCCCAAGACATCGGCCGCGCCGCCCCAATCGCTGAGGCACTCCTGTCAAACGCCGGCGTGTCGAGCGTCCATTTCGGCGCGGTGGATCATGGGGCCGCCCCATTTGAAGTCAGTATGCCCGCCGCGGACGTGCCGGCGGATGTAGCTGCGATACTCGTGATCGAAGGATATAACCCAGAGATGCTCAGGATCAGTTGTTCCACCATGGAGTCGGAGCACTCGTATACTTGGTCTTTGTATCAATTGGTATTTGCCCTGCGTAACGACGGGGCTTCGAGTCCACTCGCACGGAGCGCCCCGAGCGATATGGTGGAAGGCCCAGCGCATCACGCCAGGGGAAATAGAATCGCGTGAAACCGAATCCCGATGGCAGTGAAGACCCGATCCTGTGTCCGGGGACTACGCTGGAAACACTGTTTGTAGACGGGTTTTATACGGAGGGACCCGCGGTAGGGCCCGACGGCCGCATCTATTTCTGCGACATCACGCCAACGTTTCTCTCAAACATGGCTGCCGGCAATATTTGGGCCTACAACCCGACCGACGGTTCGACTACTCTCATTCGTTCGCCGAGCGGGATGGCCTCTGGGATTCAGTTCGACGCCGCGGGCCGGATGGTGATCGCGGGCGGCGCGGACTTCGGTTGTCGGTCCATCATTAGAACCGATCTTAAGACCGGTCGAAGTCATATTCTCGCAGGCCTGTATACTGGAAAGCACTTCAATTCGCCCAACGATCTCGTCATCGATCGGAATGGACGCATTTATTTCACCGACCCGCGTTACTTCGGCCACGAGCCGATCGAACAACCCGTCTTCGGCGTCTATCGCATTGATCCAGACGGCAGTGTGCATCTCCTGCTCGCCGACGTCTCCAAGCCCAACGGCATCGAACTCTCTCCGGACGAGAAGACGCTGTACGTCGTCGAGCACGACATCCGAATTCTCGACCGCCGATTGTCCGACGTACCAATCCGAGACTCGGGGGAGATGCGCATCCTTGCGTATGACCTGGATCAGGGTGTCGCACGCAATCAGCGGACACTTGTGGATTACGGCGCAGAGAAGGGCGCCGACGGGATTGCCGTTGATTCGGCCGGTAATATCTACGCGGCGGTCCAGTCGCGACAGCGCCCCGGCGTCCGCGTCTACTCCGCGCGCGGAGATTTGATCACGGCGATCGAGCTCCCCGCAGCACCGTCGAATGTAGCGCTCTGCACGCATAACAAACAAGCGTACTTATACATAACGGCAGCGAATGGCCTGTTCCGAGTGGCTACGAAAGTTCCGGCGAAGCCATTACCGTTCGCGCCTACGGCAGTACAACCGGCGCATTAATAACGAAGCGTGATGCGCTTCATAAACCCTATTGGTTTGACTGCAATTCCCGTCTGCCTATATTCACTTGTCGATGGTCGTCATTGTGCGACCCACTACAACAGGCGAAATGTCGGGAGACTTCCAAGTGCTGGCAATCAAATCATGCAAAGTATTTGTCCACCGTTCGAGCAACACCCGATCCACCCTTATCACGGCGGTTGTAGGAATCGGGATGCTCTTTTCAAGGTGTTTGATGGCCCAAGCAACGGCACCAGCGGTGGCGCAGTCCGAACCGGCTACGGCCGGCGAGATCGCGGAAATCGTGGTCACGGCCTCGAAACGCAGTGAAAATCTCAGTAAAACACCGCTCGCGGTATCGGTGCTTTCGCAAGATCAGATGACTCAAGAGGGAATCACTTCGACCAAGGATCTGACGAAAGAAGTACCCAATCTATCGCTCGCCGTCAACGGCGAAGGGGACGCCGTGGTCATCAATCTTCGCGGCATTCAAAGTTCAAACATCTTCCCGGACGGAGACCCGGCCGTTGCCGTCTATGTCGACGGCGTGAACATTCCGCGCACCCAGGGACTCAATGGCGACTTGTACGATCTCGCGCGCGTGGAGGTGTTGCGCGGCCCGCAGGGTACTCTCTACGGGCGAAATGCCACGGCGGGTAGTATCAACATCATCACTGCGCCGCCGACGCAGAACCTCGCCGCGCACGTGGATGTTGCGTATGGCGCCTTTTCAGACGTATCCGCGCATGGCTTTGTAAACGTACCGGTCAACGACACGTTCGCGCTCCGCGCAGCATTCTCCGTTCACCGCAACGACGGATATTTCGACAATCATGCCACCGTTGATCAGAATTATGATCGGGCCAACGATGTGTTTGGACGACTGACGGGCCTGTGGAAGCCGACGGACCAGTTCAGCTGGCAGCTGGCGCTTTCCGACTTCAATTCCCTCGGCAGCCCCAATCCGGGCATCGCCACGGCACCTGATGGCAAACCGGCCGACAGACTTCCGGTATTTGACAGGCCTGCAAGCGACGTTCCGGAACCCCACGATCACGTCAATTCGCTGGGCGTGCGGTCTCGGATGGACTATCAATTGAGCGATGCTCTCTCGATCGACTATGTGGCGGGCTACGGCCGCGTCATCTATGCCAATCGCCAGGTGAGCTTGGGCAGCCCGCTTCCCTATGTGATCGGGGTGAGCGATGCGGATGTCGAACTGTCGGATTCATTGAACGAGAACTACTCACATGAGTTGGATCTTTCGTGGAGTCACGGCGGATGGCGCAACATCATCGGCGGCACCTATTTCCACGAACGCAACCACAATATCGCGGATTTCACTGTCTACAACTTCGGCATCGACTACGATTTCACCATTCCGAACACGACTCAGAAATCGGTCGGCGTTTTCGACCAGGCGACTTACGCGCTACGCGATGGGCTGAGCCTGACCGCCGGCGTTCGGTACAGCCACGATGAGAAAAACAAGGATGGCGAGTTCATCAGTTTCTGCCCACCGTTCACCCCCTATAACGGCAGCTATGGCTATAACCCGGCGTGCTTTGTACGGATACCCGATGCCGAGCAGGGGAGTTGGTCGAAAGTGACCTGGAAAGTAGGTATCGATGCGGATATTGGACCGTCGACTCTGCTCTTTGGCAGCGTGTCGACCGGCTACAAGGCGGGTGGACTGAGTGACGCGAATTCCCCGGGACAATTACCGCCTCCCTATCAGCCGGAGGATGTGACGAACTATGAGATCGGCTTCAAAACCAAAGGCTTCGATTCTCGATTGCAATTCAATGCGGATATCTTTTACATGAATTATAAGAATCTGCAGGTGACCCAGGTCCAGCAGCCCATCGGGCAATTGACCGCCAACGCGGCGGCCGCCGCCATCTACGGTACAGAACTCGAGACTACCTGGATCGCAACGATTCACGATCGCGTGTCGGGATTTTTAAATTTCCTGCATGCCACCTATGATCGATTTGAAAATGCGGTGGACGCGCAAACCAGCATCGTCTATCCCAGCCTCGCCGGCCACTCCTTACCTGAGGCGCCAAGACTCTCCGCCCGCTTTCGCTATCAACACGACTTCGTACTTCCCAATGGCGGATTGCTGAGCCCGAGCGGTTCCGTCTATTACCAGACCCACGTGTTCCTCCGTGAATTTAACCTGCCTATCGATCGAGTTGGCGCCTATTCGAAATCGTCGGTCGACATCACGTATAAATTGCCCTCTGGAAAATGGTCGATCGACGCCTTCGGCGAAAATCTCGAGGACAAAGCGATTCGCAGCGCCCAGTTCGTACTCGCCGGCACCTACTTGTCCTACTACGACCCGCCGCGGACCTATGGCCTGCGCGTCAGCCGAGATTTCTAGTCACATCCGGATATCTCACTCATGAATCATTACTCGACCGATCTTGCGCCGACAATCGTTCTCGTCCATGGCGCATGGCATCACGCGTACCACTGGCAACGGGTGGTTGATCACTTGAACGACATGGGAAGGAAGACTCTCTGCATTGATCTTCCTGGGCACGGGATAAACGTCGTTCGGGGCGACCCAGAAACCCTTTCTCGTAGATCCGACATGGCGTCGGCAGTGGCGGGCGTCACCATCGAGGAGGCCGCAACCGCAATACTCGATGCGGTTCGTTGCGAGGCCGGCATCCGTCCAATCCTTGTGGGTCATAGCATCGGCGGTGTCATCGTAGGTCGAGTCGCCGAAATGGCGCCGGATCTCTTAGGGCACTTGATATACGTGAGCGGCCATGTCCCAGTAAAGTTGAGGTCTTCCGCAGCCTA
>CAYRAC010000006.1:0-19320 GCA_964422045.1 uncultured Steroidobacteraceae bacterium | reverse complement strand
AGCCTATGCACAATTGCCGCAGTGGCAGACCGGTTACGGCGCTGATCTTTTCATCGATAACCCCGCGGTCACCGGCGTGGTGCGAATCAATCCGGACGGTGACACCGCCTATTTGGAACGACTAAGACAAGCGTATTACAACGACGTCGCCTACGCCGAGTTTCTTCCATTCGCCCGTGCGTTGACTCCGGATTTGCCCCTGTCGTTCTGGATGGGCGAGACCGAATTGACGGGACCCCGGTGGGGTACGGTGCCACGAACCTACTTCCGATGTACGTTGGATCGCGCGCTGGCGCCCGCCATCCAGTCGATGATGATCGAACAAGCCGATGAGCTGACGCCGAATAACCGATTTCGCGTGCTCGAGCTTGAGGCGAGTCATTCGCCCTTTGCATCCCAGCCGAAGGTCGTCGCCGATCTCCTGGCGAGTATCCATGTGGACCCTGCGCGCTGATCGGCGGCGGTGGAACCCCTGAGGCTTCCACTCCCGGCTCGCGCGGTCACCGCAGCGCCTCATCCACTCCGAAGCTCGGCCGACTTTGCGACGGGTGCCATATCAACGAATTTCACCCCCAGCCCTTGAGTCTCCAGTTGCTCCTTGACGTTCGCGTTGATGGCAAGGGCACGCAACACCGCCGGGCGCAGTTGTAGTTGGGCGTCGTGTCGGGCGAAATGCGGGAACTGCGACGTATCCATCCCCGCTCCGGTGACCCTAAACCAGACCCAATTGAGATACGCGTCGATGATCGACCATTCTTCGCCGAACCACCACGGCTGGTTTGCCAGTCGACGATCGATCAACGCAAAATTGGGCTGCATGGCTTTGATCGCCATGTCATAGACGCCTCGCAGGCACTCGGGTGACTCGCAAAAGTACTGAGGGATACGAATGCGCGTGACGATGGGATGAAGGCCCGAAGCGCAGAAGCTCAAGTCTGCCAGTTGCTGCGCCTTGACCAGGCGGTCATCGCTAGGTGGCAGCAATTGAGCCTCGGGAAAAGTCTCCGCCAGCCAGCGCAGGATGGCGATATTTTCCGACAGTGGCACTCCGTCCACCACCAAGGTAGGCACCTTGCCCTTGGGATTGAGTGCCAGGTATTCAGGTGACCGATGCTGTGCCTTCATGAAGGCGACGATCTGCAGTTCGTAAGGGCATCCGATTGTCTCGAGGGCGATTAGGGGAACCCGCGCACAGGTATCGGGGGCGAAATGGAGCGTCAGCTGGCTCATACTGGGACCTTTGACTTAGGGCGGACCGCGGCGGATTCCTGCGTTGCCGCTCGCTGCAATTACTACCAGCTTATTGGCCACTCGAGGAGGTAGGAAATCGTTTGTGCCGATAGGGAACATCGGGTGAGCCTATGCAGGGTGGGAGCGATCCAGGCGGATTTCCGCGGACCGAGGCCGATCATCATAAGCTCATAAGCAATTCGCGATTGTCCACCGGCGCCGACTTAAAGCAGACTGGCGCCCCGCTCAGCGAGTAGAATGAGGAGTGTGCGGGCTGGGGAATACAATTCCGCATCGGGCGAGATGAATTATGCAGTACAACAACTTCGACATGAACTTGCTGCGGACTCTGGATGCCCTGCTGGCCGAAAGAAGCGTCACCCGCGCGGCCGAACGGCTCTGTTTGAGTCAACCGGCAATGAGCGGGGCGCTGCACCGCCTGCGGGAGTATTTCAAGGACCCGCTGCTGATTCGGATGGGGCGCGATATGGTATTGACGCCGCTTGGCGAGTCGCTCGTCAGTCCCGTTCGGGTGACCCTGCTGCACGTTCAGTCGACCCTTGCGACCCGCCCGGCCTTCGATCAAAGCGTTTCGCGACGGAAATTCACCCTGGCGATGTCGGACTATGGGGCGTTCGTGCTGATGCCGCCGCTGCTGCGCCGGCTTCCCGTGGAGGCGCCCTTCATGACGTGCAATCTCGAGCCCATCGGCGGCGAGACGTTCGACCGTCTCGAGTGCGGGGATCTCGACCTGCTCGTGACGGTGGAGAGCTGCGAGGTGGGCTTGCGGCAACGGGATTCGGCGCGTGATCTGAAGATGCGCAGGCTGCTATACGATGATTTCGTCTGCGTGGCCGACGAGAACCATCCCGATATCGGGGATGTCCTGACCATGGAGGACTACGAAAGGCTGCCGCACATCCTGGTCCGGTTCGGAGCGAATCTCGACACCTTGGTCGAACAGGCGTGGAAGCTCGAGGAACTGACGGTGAATATCGCGGCGACCGCTCCGTCTTTCTCCTCGATGCTGTTCATGCTGCCAGGCACCGCGATGATAGGCACGGTGCAACGCCGGTTTGCGCAAGCTCTGGCGGCCCCGCTGCGGCTGAAGATTCTGGAGTGCCCGGTGCCGATGAAAGCGCTCCAGCAAATTTTGTTGTGGCATCCGCGGAATCATGCCGATCCCGGGCACCAGTATCTGCGCCAAATGCTGGTCGAAGCGGCAGGCGTTGGAACGGCCAGGCGAGACCACCCAGTCGGGCGCAATGGCGTTCACGCCTCGAACCCACGTTCGCTGGCACACGAGATACTGGCCGACTGACCCACGTTCCCAATCGCCCGCGCTTATAGCTTGCATCGGCGAAGCCGATTTGCATCGCACTCCCATACACCATTGAATAAGCGAGACGCGGCCATGCGGCATGGTTGACCGCTGCTTCGGCACCGGGGCCGACAAAAGCAGAGGAGAGTGGGCCCTTGATCGATGCACAGCAGGCGGCGGTTGCCAATTCATCAGCGTTGAACGCCCGCTCTCAAGGGCACTCCATCATCCTCCTGATCCTTTGCGGAATGGTCGCTCTGCTCGATGGAGCCGATGCGCAATCGCTTGCCATTGCGGCGCCCTTGATCGCCCAGGCGCTCGCCATTCCGAGCGCGGTGGTGGGATTGATGTTCTCCAGCGCGGCGCTGGGTGGGGCCGTGGGGTATGTGGTCGGAGGATGGGTGGCGGGCCGCTGGGGCGCCAAGAGGACGGTGGCAGCAAGCGCGGTGGTGATCGGCATCTTCCAACTGGCCACCTGTTATGCCGCGGATGCCGGCAGCCTGATCGTGGTCCGTTGCGTGGTAGCTCTCGGCCTGAGCGGCGCCGTCCCGGGTTTGATTACCCTGGTCGCGCAGCTGGCGCCACCGCGCTGGCAATACCGCATCCAGGGCTTCGTCTGGGCCTGCTTTCCCTTGGGCGCTCTGACGGGCGGGCTCGGCGGCGGGTGGATCTTGCATCATGGCCAATGGCAGACCATTTTCATTGTCGGCGGGATTGCGCCCCTGATCGTGGCGACCGTCTTGTGGAGCATCGCTGATGTCGCCGCTTCCGGGAAAACCCGCGCCGATGCCGCTGCCGGCATCGGCATCGGCAGCGGCGGATCCCACACAGAGCGCGTCTTCGTGAGCCGCGTCTGGGCGCGTGCGTTGCTCATAGGACTCATTTTTCTCTTCGCCAACGGTGCGATCGCCGTGGTCATGAATTGGACGCCATCGCTCCTGGTCCGTGCGGGATACACGCCGGCGACCGGAGCTACCGTGTTTGCCTGGAACGCGGCGGGTGCGCTGCTCAGCATGACCTTCAGCGGTTTCGTCGTCGAGCGTTCGATGATAGCGCCCATCGCCATCGGTCTTGCCGCCGCGTCGGCCGCCACCGTCCTTGGCGCATTTTTCATTCATTCGATCACGGTTGTGACGATCTTGATGGTCATCATTGGATCGATGCTGGGATTGGCGGGTACCGCCGCGGTGTTCCTGGCCGGCTCTCTGTTCCCCGGCGCCGGCCAGGCCAGGGGCCTGGGGATATGCATGGCGGTGGGGCGCGCCGGACAGATAGCTTTTCCGGGTTTCATCGGTCTCTACCTGCAGGCCGGGGCGTCATCGAGCGCCACGCTGCTGCTTACCGCCGCCTTCCCGGCAAGCGGCGCCTTGGCCGCGCTGCTCTTCGGCTGGCATTCCAAGAGATTGGTCGCGGGCACCGAGAGACGCAGTTAGCCACCGAACTTGAAACCAACGCGCACTCCATAAGTGCGCGGGGGCTGAAGCGCGCTGGGTGCTTGACCATAAATACTATCGGTGGCCATTGCCTCCGGGCGCGCGCTGTTCTCTAGATTCTTGACCCAGGCGGCGACGCTCCAGCCATCGCCCGCGAAATGGTAGGTAAGAATGAGATCGGTTACCGTGTATGCGGGGAGGCGTGTCCCTGGCACGTGGGCGTACAGGCCCCACGTCGCTGCATCGAAGTGCGTGCCGACCAGTCCTTCGAGGTCTGCGCCTCCCGTGAAATGCCAGAAATGGCGGAGCGTGGCGCTCGCCGACACGGGCGGAGCGTTTGCCAGAGAATAGCCCGAATAATCGATTTCACCGCCGGTACAGAGCGCGGCGCTGATCGGGGCGCCGCACGTCGGGTACTGAGCAGTTCCGCCGTAAACCACCGCGGGTCCGAGCGTCCCGCGCACGATGTGAGCGTTGAGCCAGGCGATGTCCGCGGTCAGGATGGTGTCGGCGGATAGCCGATAGCTCACATCGAGCTGGTCGCCGTAAATGACCGACTTTGGGATGTTGACCCGAAAGCCGCTGCCTTTGGTGGCGTCGAACGAGGCCACCTGGAGATTGTCATAGTCGTAGTAAAACACCTCGTCGTTGAGCACGAGACGCTGATCGAGGAAGGTGTTCTTGCTGCCGACCGTGAACGCCAGCAATGTCTCGGGTTTGAACTGCACTTGCGGCGTACTCAGCTCGGCGAGATTGAACCCACCTTGGTTGTAGCCAGTCTGGACGCTGCCGTAGACGAGTGAATCAGGCGCCACCGCAGCCTCGATCCCCACTCTCCAATCGACATGGTGATCCACCTGCTTCTCATCGTAGGCGACTGGGAGCGTAGCGGTCGTGCCGTGATAGTTGACCAGAGCGCCGCCTGAGAAAGGAATGACGAAGAGGGGGGTCGCAGGCAGGTAGGTCTGACTCACGCCATCGGCATGCAATTGATCCAGCGAATAGCGCGGGCCGCCGCTCACACTCAGCCAATCGGTCAAGGCATAGCTCAGCTGGCCGAAGGCGGCATAGGACTGGTTGTTGTGGCGTTCGTAGTTCGCCCCGCCCCACGTGACGGCGGCATAAGGCAGGATGGATCCGCCCGACGCAGCTGCCTTGTTGTACACCTCGATGCCGTCGCCGGGCTCGATGTCGACCCTGCCGGAGAGTTGATACAGGCCGGCCAGCCAGGACAGCGTGTTTGCCGCTCTCTCCCCGGTGTTGTTCGAGGTGAATCGCAGCTCGTTCGTCACCTGGTTTTGCGCGTCCCTGGGTACCACGAGCGCTGCGGCAAAATATCCCGCCGGCTGGCCGTTGCTCAGCAGGCCGCCGTACGGGGCAGCCGCGAGGGGAAGGAGCGCCGGCGCGAGCGCCGGAACCGACAGCGGAGTGCGATAGCCAAAGGCGTAGTGAATGAAGGAAGGGATATAAGTGATGGTGAATCGGTCGAGCCGGTAATTGATCTCGGCATTGAATTTGTCGACGTTTTCGTGACTGTAGAAATGATCGCCGGGGGCGGTCGGGTCGTACCAAGGATGATTGGGATCGATCAAGGGATGAGCCACAATGGCCGCGCCGTTGCCGCCGGAGTGGGCGACTTCGCCACGGACCAGCACCGAGAGGGCATCGTTCGGACGCCAGACCGCTGTCACACGGCCGGAAATGGCCTCTGCGTCGTTTTGACCGTTGCTCAAATAGCCGTCATGGCGAAGCTCGTCGATGGCCGCGCGCAGGTTCAGCGTGTCGCTTACGGGCAGATCGACGCCGGCGCTGGCGTGGACCAGTCCATAGTTACCGCCCTCCACAATTCCGTTGGCTTCGAATCGGCTGCCGGGCAGACGCGAATTGATGTTGATCGCACCCCCGGCCGCGTTCTGGCCATACAGCAAACCTTGCGGTCCCGGCAATATTTCAACCTGCGCGAGATCGAACATCGACATGCCGATGGCGTAGCGCGGCGTATATACGCCATCGAAATTGACCGCCACCGCAGGCGAATTACTGTCGCCGTCGCTCGATTGCCCGATACCCCGGATGAACACTTGGGTGGCGGTATTCTCCGCGCTCAGCTTGATCGAGGGCACGAGGCTCGCGAGTCCACGGATGTCCGTGATGCCGCGCTCGACCGCCTCTTGCGAGGTCACGACATCCACGGTCGCTGCGGTGTCCTGCAGCCTCTCTTGGCGCTTCAATGCCGTCACGACGATCGCTTGCAGTCCGGTGCCGCTGTCGTCGCTCGATTCTGCGAGCGAAGGCGCACTTCCCGCGCCGAACGCGCAGGCCATCAGGGTCGCAGAAACCCAACAAAAGAGCTTTCTGTGTTTCATCATTTCCAAGTTATCCAGGTGTGATTACTCGAATGAAATACTGACGGGCGCAGTGCGATATGCGCCAATCGCGTCGGCGAATACCGTGTATAGGGCGGGCGGATGTGCGGAGATGCCATGGACGGTACGCGTGGATTGCGCCACCGGGGTTTCAGCCCGTTCTTTCTCAGATCACGCGCTTGCTTTTCATCTCCGCGATTTCACCTTCGTCGAATCCCAGTTCCGCCAACACTTCGCTGGTATGTTCACCGAGGTCCGGCGGCGGGCGCCGAAACTGAGCCGGCGTTCGCATCATCTCGATGGGCTGGCCGACGATGCGGATCTCCCCCAGGCGAGGATGCGTGAGTGGCTGGGCGATCCCGCTGTGCCTGACTTGCGGATCCTCGAACATCTCGTCGAGCCGATAAATCGGTCCCGCCGGCACTCCCGCACGATTCAAGATCCCGACCCATTCGGCCGAGGATTTTCGGCACGTTCGCTGCTCCAAGGTCTCGTTCATTCCGTCACGATTGCGTTCGCGCAAGTCGGCGGTGGCATAGCGTGGGTCATGCGCCAATTCCGGGGCTTCGATGGCGTGGCATAGCCGGCGGAAGCTTTCATTTCCAACGGTGGACAGGGTGAAGTACCCGTCGCTCGAGCGGTACACGCCGGTGGGCACGATTTGCGGGTGATCGTTGCCCCGCTGCTGTGGGATTTTCCCGTCGATCAGCCAGCGTACGGCTTGGTAGTCGAGGAGCATGATCTGGGAGCTCAGCAGATTCGTGCGCACCCATTGGCCGCGACCCGAACGCTCGCGTTCCTGCAGGGCAATTAAAGTTCCGAGAGCCGCGAAAATACCGGCGCTCATATCGGCGGAGGAAATTCCGACCCGCAGCGGGCCGTCGCCGGGATGGCCGGTAAGCCACATCAACCCGCCCATGCCTTGCGCGATCAGATCGAAGCCGGGCCGGGAGGCATAGGGGCCGGTTTCGCCAAACGCCGAGATCGACGTGTAGACGAGCCGGGGATTGACCGCCGCCAAGGAGTCATAATCGATGCCCAGTCGATGTTTCACGTCCGGTCGGAAGTTCTCGACGATCACATCGGCGGTGCGGACCAGGCGCTTCAGTACGTCGACGCCTTCGGGGTTCTTCAAATCCAGGGTCATGCCGCGCTTGTTGCGCTGGGCATTGATGTAGTCGGACGAGTCGCGATCGTCACCCATGGGATCGCCACCGCCGTCGATGCGTTCGACCTTGATGACGTCGGCGCCGAAGTCGGCGAAGAATTTGACGCATGTGGGACCTGCACGCACTCGCGAGAGGTCGATGATCCGAAGATGCGATAAGGGCAGCTCGCTCATGGCTTTCTCACCGGCCGTGGAATTGCGGTTCGCGCCCGTCTACGAACGCCGCTATGCCCTCGAGATAGTCCTGACTGGCGAAACACGCGCCTGCAAGCCGCTCGCAGAGCGCGAGGTCGGGCTGCCGATCGGGCCGCCGCAATTCCCGTATCGTTCGCCGTGCGGCCTGGATCGTGAGCGGAGCATTGCGCGCCACCCGATGCGCATACGATGATACGGCTTCCGCCAGCCGCTCGGGCAAATACAGATGACTCACCACACCGAATTGCAGGCTCTCCAAGCCGTTCATGCGACGTGCGCTGATGAGCAGGTCAGCGGCCGCTGCAGGGCCGACGGCATCGATTAAGCTCTTGATGCAGCGCCAGCCGTACCCCAGTCCCAGCCTCGCGGCCGGTATGGAAAATACTGCGTCTTCCGCGGCGAGACGAACGTCGCAACACAGGGCCAACGCCACACCGCCGCCGAAGCAGTAGCCGGAGATCATTGCAACAGTGGGGATGGGGCACTCTGCAAGTCCCGTCATGGCCTCATCCGCGTCTCGATCGTAGGCAAGCACGTCTTCCGCGGTGCGCCGGCGATCGGAGAACTCGGCGATGTCCGCTCCCGACACGAACGCGCGAAGCCCCTCGCCTCGCAGCACGAGACAGCGCGCCGATGAGGGCAGCTCGCTGAGCAACTTTGACAGCTGATGCCACATGTCGAGCGACATGGCATTGAGCTTCGACGGGTTGCTGATCGTGACCCAGGTGACCGCTCCGGTCTCCGTCAGCGTGACTTCGCCCACTCTCATGTCTGCCATTACGTCTCGCGCCGCGCGGCCCGGTCGCCCATGAAAACGGATTGGGAAGGGTTCGCCCGCGGGTCGCGCGCGCCCCAGTGACCACGCTCGGCCGCGCAGAAGAATCGGGCCGCCATTTCATTGAAGGGGCCCGGCTCTTCGGTGTTCAGGCCATGGCCGGTGCGGGGACAAACCCAGAGACCGGCGCGTGGCAGCACGCGCTTCAGGAACACATTCGCCTCGATCACCGGGTCATCTTCGTCGCCCACGGCGAGCAGCACCGGAACATCGAGTTTTCGCAACTGCGATTCGAAATCATAGAGAGAGGGGCGTTCGGCTTGGTAGTTCTTGAGCGTGAGTGCCGCGCCTTCGGCCGAGTGCTCGCGCATAAAATCGCGGAATTCGCGCCATCCGCGCGGATCCTTGTTGAGCAGTTGGACGCGCGTCGCGCCCAGCGCCATGCCCTCGGCACCGGCCCGCATGCCCTCGCGCAAGATGCGATCGGCTCCCTCGCATGTGTCCGCCCGGAACCGATCTCGATCGCCGCGCGGGGCTCCCGATCCTCCGCTGGCGAACAGCAGAGACAGGGTTCTGCCAGGGTAGGCCAGGGCAAACTGCAGCCCGGCATACGCTCCCATGCTCAAGCCCACGATGTGGGCCTTGTCGATCGCGAACCCGTCCATCACCGCACGCAAATCCTCGCGCTGATGCTCGTAGGTATAGGCACGACCCTCTTCTGGCACGCCTGACGGCGGATATCCTCGCGCGTTGTAGGTAATGCATCGATACTCGCGGCTGAAGCGGCGAACCTGGTTCTCCCAAGTCCGGTAGTCCGCGGCGAATTCGTGCACCCACACGATGGGAACACCCGTGCCCGTTTCCTCGGCGTAGAGCTTGACGCCGCCGCTGTCGATGAACGCCATGTCAGTCCATCTCGGCGAACGTCTCGCCGATCCAGTCGCAGATGAAGCTGCGCACCGGTTCCAAGTTGTCAGAGCTGCAATGTTCGACGCCGCCTTCCCGATCCGTGAATATTCTCAGCTGTCGTTTCGGGCTGTTGACGGCTTCGTCGTAGCTTTGGTGGGCAAATGCCACGGGTATCTGCCGGTCATGGATCCCATGCGTGATGAGGAAGGGCACCCGGATGTCCTTGACGACCCCGACCAGCGACATGGCCGGAGCGAATGCCATGAACTCCTCCAGCGTGTCCTTGCCGAACACCCACATCACGTGATCCCAGTAGTGAGGGACCGGGCGCTCTCCCTCGCGCTCCAGCCGGCGCCGCTGCACTTCTCCCCAGTTGTGGTTGGCGCCCCAGGCGACGCAAAGTTTCAGCCGCTTCTCGTAGGCCGTCGCCCGCGGCGCATAGTAGCCGCCGAGGGACCAACCCATCATTCCGATCCGATCGTGCCGGACATCGGACCGACCCTCCAGAAAGTCGACTGCGGCACCCGCCCAACGTTCGGAGTCGTGGATGCCTTTCAAATCGTGCAGGCGAAGAGCGGCGCCGACTCCCGGATGATCGATCATCAGGGTCGATATCCCGCGACGCGCGAGTTCATGCCCGGTCCACGACCAGTAGATCATTTCCTTGACGCTGTCGAGCCCGTTGCAAAAGACCATGCAGGGTCGCGCTCCATTTCCCTCGCCATGGACGAACAGGCCCGGAAACGTGCCGCTGCCATAGGGAATATCGACCTTCCGGCAGTTCAACCGACCGGTCTCGACGGCCCGGTCCATGGCGCCGAGCATCCGGTGATAGGTCTGTATCCGCGGGGCATAATGGCGGCTCTGCATCCGTTCGGCCGTCATCAGATACACACTGGCGCGGCGGTATTTGTCGGACGCGCTCAGCGGACGTCCGGCCGCCGCGTCCTCGTCGGCGAGGCCTCGCACGCGCTCGGCAAGGGATTCCCACGCGCGCAGAAAGGCTTCGGTACCCGTATCTTCACCCTGACGTGAGGCGGCGAGGACTTCGCGGTTCGCCGTGTCGATCTCACCAATCGCGCCGCCCAGCGACAGCGCGATGTTGACACTCAGGTTCCACACGTAATTGCCGGGAAACGGCTCGAACACGGCAATCTCCTCAGTAATCCTCGAGCAGCATTTGGCTCGCGCGCTTGAACAGGCCGATCGGATCCGCATCGGGGGCGGGCGTGCCGCGCCATTCGGCAAGCTCCCATAGGGCGAGCTGATGCGAGGAGTCGATCACACGCAGACCCCTCTCGTGGCGCCGCCGCATGAACTCATCAAACGCCGCCGGGATGTGGTCATGCGCGCCCAGCAATTCGGCGAGCAACACCGCATCTTCGATCGCCATGGAGGCCCCTTGAGCGAGGTGGGGCGAGGTGAGGTGGGCGGCGTCACCAATCAGGATGGTTCGACCGACGTACCAAGGCGCTGGGACGCGCAGCAGTTCCAGGGGCCGATAGACGACACCTGCGGAATCGCGGATCTGTTCGCGCAGCGCGGCGATCAGGCCGCCGTATCCCTGAAGCCTCTCGCGCATCAGGCTTGCCAGGGCATCCACCGGATAGCGCGCATCGAGGGGCTCTTCGGTCACGACAAACAGGTACATGAGCGTCGGGGACAGGGGAACGAGCCCGACCTTGCTATGCGGGCCGAAATAGGTGTGGCCCCAGGCCACCTCGGGCGGACGCGGCAAATTGTAACGCCACACGGCCTGGGCAATGGCTTGCGGCCGCAGCGCCGAACCGAACAGGCGCGACCGTGTCTGGGAGTGGGCACCGTCGGCCCCGATCACCACGTCATAACGCTCCCGACGCCCGTCGGTGAAGGTGACTTCGACGTGATCGAAGTCCTCGGTACTCGCCGCCACAGTCACTCCCAACTTTACATCGACTCCGCCATTGATTGCGCTGTCCGACAGCAGCTGGTGAAGGAGTGGCCGGGTGATGCCATTGACGGCCGGATACGCCGGAGCGGGCGCGTTGCTTAAGGGGCTGTCGCCCAGGAATCGGCCGTTCGCATCGAACGCTTTCCAGCCGGGGAAGGAGCCGCCTTGTTCCACGCAGGGCCGCGCGAGACCGATTTTATCGAGCGCCCGCAGCTGATTGCTCGGCTGCATGATGCCGACGCCGTAGACCGTCCATTCCTTCTTGATCTCCACCAAGTCGACCGAGATTTCCTGCTGCCGTAGGGCGATCCCGGCCGTCAGCCCGCCGATGCCACCCCCAACGATCAAGGCGCGTGATGCGGCGGGCATCAATGCTCTCCCTGATCGGCAGGCGCCCCGTCCTCGATGTAGTTCACGGCCCAGCGGGGCTCTTGAGCGAGAAAGGGCGGCAGGTTATGGACGAAGTGGGCAAAGCCGAAGAGAGGACTCGGCCACTCGCGCGCGACCCAGCTGTCGTCAAGCGCATCGCTGTCCGCGCCGTATTCTGCTTCGCCGCCCGCCGGACATGGAAGGTAGTAAAACAGCGCCGAGTCGATGCGGTGGCGCCCAAGGCCGAGATGGGAGGGCGGCCAGCCTCGCCGGATCATGTGATTGGCGCCGACCATGACTTCGTCGATGTCTTCCACCTGAAAATTGGCGTGGTGAAACCTGGCCCTGCCGTCCATGCCGGGCACCGCGGCGTTTGCGTTCAATAGCAACAGGTTGTGGTGCGCAGTCGTGCCGTCGGCGCGCAGATACTTGCCAAAGCCAAGCTGCGAATCCGACAGTCGGAAGTGCAGACGACTGCACATGAAAGCGTCGTCCCGTTCGTAGTCGGGAAGCTGGAATACAACATGGCCTATCGTTTTGGGAACGGCCTTCTTGCGCCACTTGCGATGGGAGTTGAGTCGATTGATGCGGCCCGGAGAGTTGAGCGGATCGGGCGCCGTGTGGACGGGTCTTTTTGTGAAAAGGCGCAAACCCATGGCCACGCCCGCGTCCGATTGAAAATGGGCGGTTCCGTCCGTGTCGCGCCGCACGACACGATCCTTCGCAAGATCGCCGGCCAGAGCCTCCAATGCCTCGACGCTGTCGACCCCCCAGATCACTTCATGCACTCCGGCGCCTTGGATGATGGAACGAGACAGCCCAGAGTCGTTGCGCCTGCGAATGATCACGCGGGACCCTTCCGGCAGGACGAAGATTCCCACGCTCTCCTCACTATTCGACAAGCGAAGCCCAAAATCCAAAAAGAAGCGGATGGAGGCCTCAAAATCGTCGACCGCATAGATCAACGATTCAATACCTATGATGGCCATGTTCGTTTCCAGCCCCCGTCCAGATTCTGTGAATGTTCTCGATTCTTGCAACGACGTGCGGAGTATGGGAGGGCAAAAACGGCGGGGGAAATCGCTTCTCAGTATCCGCGACATCGGCCGTACTTATGCGCCGCTGCGCGTGGGCCGGGGTGGCAACGTGTTCGCCAGGGAGTACCATGATCGGCAACTTGCGGGTACGCATATGCAGAACAACAATTTCGATCTCAACCTCATCCGTACGCTGGACGCGCTGCTCCAGGAAAAAAGCGTCACGCGCGCCGCGGAGCGCCTTTGTATCAGCCAACCCGCCATGAGCGGGGCGCTTCATCGCTTGCGTGACCATTTCAACGACCAATTGCTGGTTCGCATCGGCCGTGACATGGAACTCACGCCGCTCGCTGAGTCGCTGCTGGGACCTGTGCGCAATTGCGTGGTGCAATTTCAAGAGACTCTGGCGACCCGGCCCAGGTTTGATCCGAAGGTATCGCGCCGGGCATTTACCGTGGCGATGTCGGACTATGGCTCTCTGGTGTTGATGCCTTGGGTGCTGCGGCGGCTGTCCAAGGATGCCCCCCACATCGCCTGCCACGTCGAGCCGATCGGCGACGAAACGTTCGGCCGGTTGGAAATCGGCGAATTGGATCTGTTGATCACTGTCGAGAGCTGGGAGGTAATCCGGCGGCATGGTGCGGCTCGTGATCTCAAGATGAGGAGACTGTTCTCCGATGATTTCGTTTGCGTGGTTGACCGGAATCACCCATCGGTTGGCAACACCCTGACCATCGATGAATACAAAAGACTGCCGCACATGCTGGTTCGATTCGGTTTGCGCCTCGATACGCTGGTGGAGCAAGCTTGGAAGCTGGCGGAGTGGGACATCAACATCGCCGTCACGGCTCCGTCCTTCTCCGAGATGTTGTTCATGCTGCCCGGCACCGAAATGATCGCAACGATTCAGCGGCGGTTTGCCGGCGTGCTGGCCGCGTCGCTGCCCCTGAAGATCGTGGAGAGTCCGTTGAAGGTCGAGGCGCTCCAGGAAATTCTGACGTGGCACCCCAGGAGCGAATTTGACCCCGGCTGCCAGTATCTGCGACAAGTCTTCATCGAGGCGGCCAAGGTCGTCTGATCATCCCGGTCGTCACGCGTCGGATGGCAGCCGCAGGCGCAGCCCGAGCTTCAGACGACGTGTCCATTCGCGCCGCCGATGTGGAGTATCGCGGAAACGCATTTCCCAGGTCGTTCAGCGTCTGCCAGATTGCCAGGCCTGCGAGCCCATCTGTCGCAAGAGACGGAAATCATGGTGAAAGAGACGCTGGAAGAGTTTCCGCTTCAGAGTACGGACAAAGTTCGCTACGCCGACACCGACCGGCAAGGCCATGTCAATAATTCCGTTTTTTGCCAGTTTCTCGAAACGGCCCGAGCAGAACTGATTTATTCCTTCTCCCCGCCGCTGGTCAAGCCGGACTGCGAGTTCGTCATCGCCAGCCTGGTGCTCGATTTCGAGAATGAACTTCACTGGCCGGGTACGGTGCAGGTGGGGACAAGGATTTCAGCCATCGGCAACACCTCGTTCAAGTTGGAACAAGCGATTTTTCAAGACGAAGGCCGTGTGGCGACAGCGAGGAGCGTCATTGTCTGCGTCGATCAGGTCACGCGACGTCCGAGCACCCTGCCATCGGCTCTCGTCAATCTATTGAGTTCCTACGGACGGAGTCGCGACTGAGCGCATTACGCATAGGTCAAGCCGATGTTCGACATACGAACAAACGATTTCTCGCCGGTCCGCCCACGGCTATAGCCTGCGCACCAGATTCGTCATAACAGCGAACGAGCGGGTAAGACAGGAGGGGGAATGGCCAGCAGACGAGTAATGACTCCCGGCCGCGGTCCGAGCAAGGTGCGCGCGGTCATGATATCGGTTGCCGTATGCCTTGTCGGCCATGGCGCCCGGAGCGAAACCGCCGGCCAGGGTGCCGCGGCATCCGCGGGCCGTGTTGCGGGTGAGACCGCCGATGCACTTCAGGAAATCATCGTGACCGCTCAGCGGCGGTCAGAGGATGTACAGCACGCCGCCCTGGGAATCGATGTGATCTCCGCGCAGGCCTTGAGCGTTGCGGGTGTCGCACGCGCCACGGACCTCGCGAGCCTGGTGCCCGCGCTGCAGGTGAGCGAGAGCGGAAACTCACAGCAGTCGCTCTATCTGCGAAGCGTCGGTACCTTGTCGGCAACCGCGTACACCGACCCGGCGATAGCTTTCAACGTGGATGGTGTGGCCATCGGCCGGCCGAGCTCCATGACCGCGGTGTTCTTCGATTTGCAGCGTGCCGAGGTGCTCAAGGGGCCGCAGGGCACACTTTATGGGCGCAACGCGACCGGCGGCGCGATCAACATCATTCCGAACCAACCGCAGCTGGGAGATACCTTCGGTGAAGCCGCATTGACCGTGGGAAATTACGGGGAGGTGCATCCGGAGGTGATGGGCAATCTGGGCCTGACCGATTCGTCCGCAGCACGCCTGGCGTTCACCTATACCCGCCACGACGGATACCAGACCGATGGCACCGGCGATGCCAACAGTGTTGCCGGCCGGGTGCAATACCTTTACCGCCCGAACGACTCGTTGAGCATCCGCTTCGCTGCGGATTATGCGCATGAGGGCGGCCATAACGGTCCCGGCACGGTCTTGGCGATTCAAAACCCGTTCACGGGCTCCTTGAGCGCCTCGCCTCTGCCGCGCGACGTGGGCAATTCCGATCCGCGCATCGGAGCGATCTTGAGCAACCAATACAGCTTTATCGCGGGGCGGTTTTTCGTGCCCATTCAAGGAGAGCCGCGGACCGACAACGATTTTGCGGGCGTGCTGGGCGAGATCATCTGGCATACCCCGGTGGGGTCGCTGACCGTGATTCCCTCCTATCGCCATGCCAAATTATCCGATTTTTCCACTTTGTTCATCGACGAGGAGACCGCCCAGGAACGCGACCAGCAGAGCAGCCTGGAAGTGCGCTTTGCAAGCGACGACGCAGGCCTCGCCAGATGGCTCCTCGGCGGCTACTATTTTCACGAGACAATCGACGCCGTTTACCAGTTCGATCAGCAGGCGCTGGCGCCGATTCAGGATCTGACAACCAGCACCCTCTCCCGGGCCGCGTTCGGGCGTATCACGGTCGCGCCGCTTCAGGATTTCCGGATCTCCGCCGGTGTCCGGTACACAGACGACCGAAAAGGCTTCGACGGCAATTCCCAGATTCTGCTCAGCGCGTGTGCGGCGCCGGCAACGCCCGTTCCGGCATGCCCCAACGCACCGCTCATACCTCCAGCCACACAGTTCGCCGCCATCGCGTCGCAGCTGCAGCTGTTTCCCATCATTCCGAACGCGCTCTATGGTTCCACCCTTCCCGGCGCCGGCAACAGCGTCTTCCCGCTCATCAACAAGTCGATCAATGAGCGGCAGGAATTCACCAAGGTCACCTACCATGCGGGGCTCGAATACGATCTGTCCAAGGACTCGCTGATCTACGCGAACTGGGATACCGGCTACCACGCCGGCGGGTTTGCGTTCGCCGACATCAAGCCGTCTTATCTTCCGGAGTACGTGAGCGCCTACTCCGTCGGCTCGAAAAACCGCTTCCGGCAAGACACGCTGCAAATCAATGTCGAGGGATTTTACTGGCGATACACCAATCAACAGATCTCGCACGGCGGCCTCGACACCGATGGCGCCTATGTATTTTATACGGACAACGCAGGCTCTTCCGTCATCAAGGGCGGCGAGCTTTCGGTGAAGTATCTGGTCGCGCCGCATACGACCTTGAACCTGGACGCGCAATATTTGAGCGCGATCTACAACAGATTCACCTATCAAACGCCGGCCGGGGGTACGAACGGCCCACCCTTGACCGGCTGTCCCTTCGGGCTGACCGACCCGAGCCATTACACGGTGAACTGCGCGGGTCAGACCGCGCAGCAGGCGCCTCGATGGTCGGGTACGGTGGGCGTCCGTCAGAGCGTGGACATCGGCGACTATTCCCTGGTGGGCGACGTCAATCTGCGCGGGCAGACGTCGACGCTCGTCGGATTCGAAATGATCCCGTTGGAAACACAAAAGTCCTACGGCGAAATCGATCTGGCCATCTCGCTGTTGCCGAAGAATTCTGTCTGGTCGGTGGTCGCCTTCGTCAACAACCTTACGGATCAGCGGCCATACGGCATTGCTTACTACAACTCTGTGACCAGCATCATTGGCGCCTCGGTGGGTCCGCCGCGTACCGAGGGCGTGCGCGCCTCAATCAGATTCTGATGTCTTGGCCGGCCCAACCATAGGAGGCGCCCCCTTTGCTGCTTGCCACTCTGGATGACGGCACGCGCGACGGCCGCTTGGTCATCGTGTCGGAAGATCATGTGAGCGCCGTGAAGGCGGCGTGCGCGAATTCGTTATTGGAAGCGCTGGAAAACTGGAAGGAATGCGAACCCTTGCTGCGCCGGCAGGCCGCAACGGTCGCCTCGAACACCGATGGCCGGTTCGCTTTCGACCCCCACGCGGCGTCGGCGCCGCTGCCGAGAGCTCCTCAATGGCTGGACGCCTCCGCGTATCGGACCCACAGCGAGCTGGTAGCCCAAGCCTGGCAAATTCCGAATCCCTTCAACGACTCGATCCCGCTGATGTATCAGGGCGCCTCCGACGATTTTCGCCCGGCTCACGGGCCAAGCTATCTGCCGGATGAGTCCCACGAGATCGACCTGGAGGCGGAGATCGCAGTGATCGTCGATGACGTACCGCTCGGCGTCTCGAGCGAGGCCGCGCTTCGCCACATCAAGCTGGTGATGCTCGCCAACGATGTCAGTTTGCGCGCTTTCGGGCCGGCGGAATTCAAAGCAGGATTCGGTTTCATCCAGGCAAAACCCTCCACCGTGTTCTCGCCCTGGGCGGTCACGCCCGATGCGCTAGGAGTGAATTGGGCGGGCGGCCGCTTTCATGGTCCCGTCTCGGTGCATGTCAGCGGCGCGTGGATCGGGTCGCCGAATGCCAGGCACATGGCGTTCTCGTTTGGCGACCTGATCGCGCACGCGGCGAAGACCCGGCGTCTGCGCGCCGGCACGATCGTCGGCTCCGGAACCATTGCCGATCCCGACCGGAACGCGGGCTCTGCAACCCTCGCTGAGGTTCGAGCTGTAGAGAAAATAAACTATGGCGATCCTCGGACACCGTTTCTCAAATTCGGTGATCGAGTCTCGATTGAAGCACTCGACGCAACCGAAAAAACGATTTTCGGGCGCATCGATCACCCGATACTTCGCAGCGCATGAGATTGCTTTCAGTGATGTCGGACATCAGAAAGTCGGATTGGATGCGGGTGACATGCGGCCGCAGAATCAAGCGGCGGTTCGGAATAGCGTCCCGCGCTTTTCATCAACTCATCACCAAAGAGGAAGTCGCGCGGAAGATCGAGCAAGCCCGGTAAAGGGCCTCACGATCCTGGCGCCGCTAAAACGCAATGAGCAAACTCCCAACGATACTGGTTACGGGCGCGACTGGGCAGCAAGGCGGAGCAACCGCCCATGCGCTCTTGGGCCGCGGTGTACCTGTCAAAGCGCTGGTGCGCGATCGACACAAAGCGTCCGCTCAGGCGATAGGAAAACTCGGCGCCGAATTGATCGAGGGTGATCTGGAGAGCCCCGATACATTGACGGCTGCGCTGAAAGGCGTGGACGGGGTCTTTCTAATCACCTCCGGCAGCCCGGAGATCACCCTGGAGCAGGAAGTCAGGCAGGCGGTCAATTTGATTGAGGCCAGCAAGATAGCCAAGGTCAATCATTTTGTTTTCACCTCATTCATCGGAACGTTCGATGCAACCGACATTTCGTTTCTGGATAGCAAGAGAAGAATCGAGAAGTACCTGCATGAATCCCAGTTACCGGCGACAATTCTGCGGCCCGGCACCTTCATGGAGAATTTCTCAAACATGTGGCTAAAAGGGGAGACGCTGTACGCGGCGTTGAGGCCAACCTCCACGATGACCGTGATCTCCGCAAAGGACATCGGCGAGTTCGCCGCGATCGCGCTGACGAACCCGCGGGAATTCATCGGAAGAACCATGAATATCGCGGTTGAGATCCTCTCTCCCCTGCAAGTGGCCGACACCTTCAGCCGCGTTCTGGAAAAGCAAATCACGTTCAAGGAGCAGCCGCTTGAACAAGTGAGGCAATACAGCGAAGGTCTCGCTCGCATGTTCGAGCGCCTGCGAGACGTGCCATCCAAGGTGATTGCAGAGCAGGTCGATCTGGATGCGCTGCGGCGATTGAATCCGGATTATTGGACGCTGGAGAAGTGGGCTGAGCGAACTCTCAAAACGGCGAAGGCTGCCGCATAGCGGCGGACGCGGAAACGCGGAATGGGTCGTGCGCGCCGGGAGTCAACTGAGCATGGTCGAGAACAAGCTGAAGCCCACCAGACGGATCGTGACGGGCGTCAATTCACGGGGGCGCTCCTTCATCGCCGAGGACGGAGTTTCGCCCGCGATAATGATGGGGGAAGCATGGGTTGGGTTTCGCAACAATAATATCTGGAGAACCATGAGGGAGCCGTTGGTCGGCGCTCCGGACACCATCTTGGACCACAGTGGTGTGCTTCCGCC
>CAYRAC010000005.1:23070-27581 GCA_964422045.1 uncultured Steroidobacteraceae bacterium | reverse complement strand
AGGCGAAGGCCATCGAGGCCGGCTTGTATGCGGCCAACATGCCGGTCGAGGTCGGCGGTGCAGGCTTGGATACGGTGACCTGGGTTCTTTATGAGAAGGAATTGGGACGCACCAATTACGCTCTGCATTACTCCTGCGTCGGCCGCCCGTCGAATATCCTGCTGGCCTGCGCCGGCGAACAACGCGAGCGCTACCTGCTGCCGACGGTGCGCGGCGATCGGGTCGAGTGCCTGGCCATGACCGAGCCGGGCGCGGGGTCGGATCTGCGCGGCATGAAGACCACCGCCGTCGCGGTAGGCGAGGACTTCGTCATCAACGGCACCAAGCATTTCATCAGCCACGCCGACCACTCCGATTACGTCATTCTGTTCGCAGCCACGGGCGAGGAGTCGAGCGCGCACGGTACGCGCAAGAAAATGACCGCATTCTTGGTGGATATGGGGCATCCGGGTTTTGCCGTGCGACCGGGGTACAAGAATGTTTCGCACCGCGGCTATACCAACAGCATTCTGGAGTTCAATGATTGCCGAGTGCCCAAGAGCGCCATTTTGGGCGAATTACACCGCGGCTTCGATGTCGCGAACACCTGGCTGGGAGCGACTCGGCTACAGGTCGCGGCGACCTGCCTCGGACGCGCCGAACGCGCGTTGGAACTGTCGACCCAGTGGGCGGTCGACCGTGTGCAATTCGGTCAGCAAATCGGCAAATTTCAAGGCGTGAGTTTCAAGCTGGCCGACATGGCGGTGGAGCTTCGGGCTGCGGAGCTGTTGGTGTTGGAGGCAGCATGGAAACGGGATCGCAAAATCGACACCGACATGGACATGGCCATCGCCAAGGTCAAAGCCACCGAGATGCTGGCCATGGTGGCGGATGAGGCGCTGCAGATACACGGCGGCATGGGGCTGATGAGCGACTTGCCGCTGGAGCGCATTTGGCGCGACGCGCGCATCGAACGTATTTGGGACGGGACCAGCGAAGTGCAGCGCCATATCATTTCCCGCGGCCTACTGCGACCTCTGGGCGGCTGAGGGCCTTATTTGACATCAGGCGTTCGCTCGCGACATATACCTGCGCCGATGCGTCATATGCGATCCGGACCCGTCATATGCCAATATTCATGGGGTGTTGTCCTACAGACGCGATGCCCCAGGTGCCTGAAAATACGTCCAATCCTCCCATGTGCACCGGGTGCAGCTTGGTGCGTTAGGGAGGTAAGGGATCAACACTCGGATGGATGGCACATGATCGATACGGAAGTGGTACGCCTCAGGCGGTTGCGCAACACGGCGCTGTGGGCGCGCGCAATTGCCGCGGCGCTCGATTCGCGGCAAAAGCGGCGCAATTCGCTATTTTTCCGCACCCAGCTGAGTTGCTGGCGGGTCGCCCGCACCGTGACCGGCAAGCTGCGCGCACATCCTTATCCGCGTTATCAGCGCGAACCCGGCGGCTTGCATGCGGCGTTTACCCGCAGCGGCGCGAGTTTCCTCGGGACGGTCGCGCAGCGTCGCGGCCGCAGCCTGCAGATTCTCGCGCTGGAGCTGCAGCGCGTGGCGCGTGAATTGGATGATGCGCGTGCCCTCACCCGGTCGACGGATTTGAGCGATGACTTCGGCCGCTCGCAAGTACAGATCCGTAGCCTGATCAAGGAATTAGACTGCGGAGTTCGCAACGAGGCGAGGCATGAGGCGCAGTCGCACCATGAAATCGTCCCGCAAGCCGCGGCGCCGGTCGATAACGAGAGTTGGCCCTACCTGGCTCTTTAGCTCTGCAGGCAGCGGCGTATGATTTGTCCTACATGTAGTTGGCGTATTTAGCTGATCGCTGCCGCGCTCCGGCGCCCTGATACTGCGACCCTCAGATCCAAGCTAAGGAGTTCGAGATGCGCAGCGAGAACGTTCCCAGTCCTCCAAGCCCCGAGCGACCTCCCATTGCCCCGTATGATCCTCCGGCGCCGGCGCCGCAAGCGGCGGCGTGGCATCAGGCGCTCAAGGTGATCGGATGCGTGCCTCCCGGACGTCGCCAAATCAAATGGGAGCATCGCCGTGGGCACTAAGCAGCAGATTGCCATCGGCATTGCGCTGCAAACCCACGTATTGAAAACCTGTCCGCTGCACAATCAGCTGTATTGCGACGATGAAGAATGCAGCGACAGTGAAAACATGGCGCGCGCCTTTGCGGTCGCCGTGGAGCTGGTACGCCATGAACCATATGCCGAGGAGTTTCATCACGACGCGCACGAATTGACGGACATTTTGAGCTATACCATCGGCGCTACACCGACGTGTTGCCCGGAATGCATGCAGGCGCGCTACCCGGCTAACGGCACAGCGTCAGCGGAGAGTTATGCGTCGGTTTGATGAATTGAAGTCAATCGATTAGAAGGGCCGTGTGCGGTGGCGCCGGTCCTTCATTTTATCGCGGCCGCAGCGCTGCGGCGGCATTCAAGACTTGTTCGAGCGCGGCGAGATCATACGGTTTCGGCAATATGAAAACATTCTGCTGCTTGTCGCGAAACAGCATTCCTAAGTCGAGAGTCCCGTAGCCCGAGGAGATGACCACCGGCAGATCGGGGTATTTCTCCACCAACTCCTTGGTCAACGCAATGCCGGACATGCCCGGCAAGCTCACGTCGGTCATGACTGCATCGCAGCGCTGCTCGAGAAGCCTGGCCAAGGCCTGTTCCGCATCGACCACGGCGCTGGTCTCGTGTCCGAGTTCGGTCAGGTACTCGACGGCGATATCCCGAACTTCGTCGCTGTCTTCCACCAATAACACGTGCATGCTTAGCGACCACTCCAGCGAGGTGCGCGCTTTTCGCTGAACGCGCGCGTGCCTTCCTTCAGATCCTCGGAGCGGATGACCTTTTGTACCGCATCGAGCGAGTCGTGCAACTCGAACGCTTCGTGCTCGGGCACCATTTCGCTGTGCCGCAATAACTGTTTGATGGCTGGAAACAGCAGCGGCGGGCCGGCAACCAGCTGGCGCGCAATCTCGCGCGCCTTGGTCATGCCTTGCCCTTTCGGCACGACATGATTGGCAAGGCCCCAATGCTTGGCCTCCTGTGCATCCATCCAACGTCCCGTCAACAAGAATTCCACCGCGACATGATAGGGGATTCGCCGTCGCAGTTTGACAGTTCCCGCATCGGCAAGCACGCCGACATTGATTTCGGGCAGCGCAAATTTGGCGTGCTCCTCCATCACGATGATGTCGGTGCCCAATACCACTTCGAACCCACCCCCGCAGGCAATACCGTTGACCGCCGCAATGATGGGTTTGTTGAGGTTGCGGGGGTAATTGAGCTCGGCAAAGCCGCCGACACCCCAATCCGCGTCGGACTCCTCGCCGGCCGTCGCGGCCTTCAGGTCCCAACCGGGGGAAAAAAATCGCTCGCCGGCGCCGGTAATGATCGCGATCCTGAGCTCTGGATCGTCGCGAAACGAGCTGACGATCTGATTCAGACGGCGGCTCGCCTTCAGATCGATGGCGTTCGCTTTGGGGCGATCGATCGTGATTTCGAGAATGGCACCGTCTTTGACGGTATTGACCCCATCGGACATGGCATCGCTCCTCTAGGAGAATTCTTTCAGTCGTATCATGGTATCCACGGCCACCGCGCCGCGGCCCGAGGGCCGCACGATCACGGGATTCACATCGATTTCGAGCAGGCTCGCCACATTCTGCGCCGCATACCGCGCGACCCCGAGGATGGTCTCGACCAATGCGTCCGCGTCGCCGGCCGGCTTACCGCGGTAACCGCCCAGCAATTTGTGGACACGCAGGCGCGCAAGCGCGGATTCTATAGAAGCTCGGGTCCACGGCGGCAGCAAACTGACGCTGTCCGACAGGATTTCCGTGAACACCCCGCCCGAGCCGAGAACCAGGACCTGGCCAAACTGTGGGTCGAGGATGACGCCGATCAACACTTCGGCGACTCCGTCGCTGAGCATCTCTTCCACCAACAGAGTGTCGGAGAGCGTCGCGAGGCGTGCGGCCGCGCTCTCGGCATCGGCTGCGGTGCGAATATTGAGCGCCACGCCGCCGACCTCGCTCTTGTGCTCCAAGTGCGCAGCCGAGGCCTTGATGACCACTGGAAATCCCAGAGCCGTTGCCGCCTCGGCGGCGGCGTGCGGCGCCACCAGCGTGCCGCGCGGCACGCGCACGCCGCAGGCTGCGAGAGCCGCTTTGCCCGCGTGTTCACTGAGCGCGCGAATCGAGGGGCTGCCCTGGTCCGGCGCGGGGCTTGGCGGCAAGTTCAATTGCACTCGCAGCTGGCGCCAGGCGAGGCCGACCCCGCCGGCGAGCGCCAGGGCTTCGAGCGCCTCGCGCTGTCCCTGCAGCGGAATAACCCCGCCGGCGAGGCAACGCTGTCGGATCCGCGGGCTGATCGTTTCCGGCAGCGAGGCGATCAGCGCGGCGCGCGTCGGCGCACCCGGCGCCGCCCCGATTAATACATAGATCAAGGCGGCGGTGGCCGCGGGATCCGCATGGGCCGCGGGCGGGCTGTCCAG